>NZ_LARL01000009.1:0-69069 GCF_000980295.1 Odoribacter sp. N54.MGS-14
ATAATAACGTAACTTCATATCATTATCACTTTTCAGGGTAACAATGGTATAACCTTTCTGTAACAGGTAGAGGTTCATCAGAAGTCGAGAAGTACGCCCGTTGCCATCTATAAATGGATGTATCCTCACCAGTTCATTATGTAAATAGGCGGCGATAATAACTGGATGAACATTTTCTTTTTCCATGCGTTGAAATGCCAGCATGAAATCTTCCATTAGTTTCTCCAACAAATAAGGTTGAGGCGGCACGTGAGTACAACCCGAGATCATCACGGGTACGGTTCTATAACTTCCGGTGTTCTCCCTATCTATACCGTGTAATACAAGTGCATGAATCTCCTTGATCGTTCTTTGACTTATTCCAATATCCTGTTTAGCAACCTCCTTTATATAGTCAATAGCTTCTGCATGATTGATTGCCTCCAGGTGTTCACGCATGGATTTACCAAAGATAGTGATTCCTTCGTTGACAACAAGTGCCGTTTCCTGTAGGGTAAGCGTGTTTCCTTCTATACGGTTACTCTCGTAAGTGTATTCGATATCTAAAGCATCCTGAATTTTCTTTAATGCCTCTACTGGCAAAGGACGCAAAGAAGATAACCGCACTTTCAATGAATCCACTTCTCTTAATAAATCAACCAACTTACTATTCATGTTGCTATATTTTTAGTTGATTACAAAAATAAGGAATAAAAATGAAAGCTTGTATTGAATGGAAAAAGAAGATTACGAGCTGAAAATTTTCTTTCCGGTCATTGTTCCATAGCGGTTTGAAAAAGATAGGTTTCAAGATTACCGACATTACCCTGAATAGCTATATTTAAAACCGTTTTTAATGCACGAACATGACGGATATTATTTCATCTTATCGTGATAGCTATTTGCTCTTTTCAAGTTATGCCATTCAAACTCCTTGTCCCATTGTTCAGGCAAAGCTATTAAATCCGGTGTTGTAATACTTCGTTGTTTACAAAATCGTAATATCAAGGCAATCGGTAGACTACCACCCTGAGCATCTTGTTCTGCATTGGAAGTAATTTGAAAGACCATTTTTTGGGGGCTTTCGGCGTTGAGTTGCTTTTCATGAGGTCAGCAGAATCTAAGGAAAGTATGAATGACTTCAAGACGATATGTAGATTTTTACTAACAGCTAATAAAAGAATCCGAGAAGCGGATAAAGTCCACTATAAATAACCGGAGTACTAAAGCGATTAAAAGCGTCAATGTTTTGTATAAGAGATAAATAAGCCATAACAAAAATAAAGCCCTTTTTGTAAGTCTGCAAGCAGGGGTAGATGATGTCCCCTTTTATTTCTGATTACTCAGGTATTTATTGGCAGCTAAATGGAGCCGCCAGATTAAATCTCTGGATACATTTTCATTTCTGGAATAAGTTTCCAATCCCAATTCATTAGCTTTTTCCCGAATCTTTTTATTCAATGCGCGTTCTGTCGCTTCGAAGCTGTCCAGGCATTCTTTTAGCGGGATCCGGACGAGAGTGCTGCTTTTATACTTACATGTTTTATTTTTTACTTTGCCATCGGTAGTGCAAAGATAGATTAAATCAAAATGATGGGAATGGTGCTGTTTGCACTGGTCCGGGAGAAATTCTTTCAATAGGAATGCAGGTGGAACGAGCCACTCTACTTCGTTGGTTATGGTGTCGTGCACTTCGGATGGTTTTTGCCCTTCTTCACATATAACCTCACAATCCACCCCGATTTCCTCGTAAATTTTATTTTTTAATTTTGTCCCGGGGTTATCAATATAAGGCAGGAAATGGCCTCCGGGTGGAACCCATAATCCTTTTCCCTGCCTCAAATTTTTATTTAAAATAATGATAAAATTCACTGCGTCTCCGCCTGGTTTTTCAATCAGGATGCCTGTCGCTGCAAACCCCAGCGATTTAATTAATTTTTTTTCTCTTTGTATCATTCTGTTCAGGTTGGACTCGAGGAGTAATCTTCCCGTGATAAAAAAACAGAATGAAATGATGAAGGGTGTATGACTGGCTGTATATTGGGGAGCTTTGAGCAAGAAAACCAGAATGAAAAATAGGCACAGAGAACCTATATATAAGAATAATTTAAACTGGATATCGGTTTTTTCTTTATGCCGGTAAGAAGGAATAAAGTCTGCTAAAAACAACAGTATATACAGAATCAGCGACATATAGATAATGATCGGATTATACTGTTCCAATTGGGAATGAACAGAGCCGTACAAGAGTACTAAAAGAATTCCCATTCCCCATTTGATTCCATCTAAAACCAGCGTTTCAGATACTTTACCTGCTGTTATCATCGGTGAGTATTTTGTCCATTAATTCCAGTAGATTTTGTCTGAGTATCGAAACGTCGCCGTTATTCAGGATATGGTAATCGGCTATAGCGATAGGACCACCTTTTTCGATATTCTCGATCTCGGTATAATCGCGCCGGTCGACTTCGGTTTTGGTCAATGGCCTGAATTTCCTTTGGGCGAGTCTTTCATATCTCAATGCTTTATCGGAATGGATAGCTACTACGATAAAGTTTTCCGGATATAACTCTTTCAATATTTTATATTCCGTAAAGCTATAGAGGCCGTCCAAAAGAATGGTCGAATCGGTTTTTGCGATGGTTTCCGAAGCTATTTTGGCCAATACGCCGTTGCCATGTTGGCGCCTTAAATCTTCTCTTACCATTTTCTCGTTTTCATTGTTGATTTCTAGACCCCTCTTTTTGACTTCGTTGAGAACAATACCGCCGAAGTAAAAGAGATCGAAATTAAATTGATCTTTCAGAAAATTAGTCGCTTCACTTTTTCCTGTACCGCTCATGCCCACCAGGGCTATTATTTTTTTCATATTCGCTACTGTAAAGTTTTCTTATTGTCGGATCGTCCGTCGATGATTTTGTATGAATGGTTTATTGAAATTCTTCATACATTTTACTTGCCTGAATGCCTTCGTTATTTTGATATTTACTTTTATACATTTTGGAGCAATCTCCTAAAATCGTATGATAAAATATTTGACATATTTCGACATTCGGATATATCCGTACCGGTTGAATACAAGATATTTCCAGAGTCCAATAACCCGAAAAACCCACATCTCCGAAACCGGCGGTGACATGTATATATATTCCCAGACGTCCGATCGACGATCTGCCTTCGAGCATCGGGACATGATTCAGGGTTTTGGTATATTCGACGGTTCTGCCGAGATACACGATTCCGGGCTCGAGCACCAGGCCCTCGGGAGGAATCGAGATAGTCTTGGTTTCATTTTTAACTTTCATGTCCAATACATGCGAATCATATACCAGCAATTCGTTATGTAATCTCAGGTTATAACTATTCGGATTTAATCTCGAGTCGTCGAAAGGCTCGATGAATATCTCCTTGTTCAGCATGTTCTTAATTTCTAATCCAGATATGATCATATGTTCTATTTAATTTATACTATATCTCTGTTTATTTTAAGGTTCGAATACTTTTAACCAGCTTTCCGCAATATTTTCTCTGATGTCGGTAGGGACCGTCGAAATTTTTCCGGGCGCATAACCGGGCAGTCCGTTGATCGCCAATATCATTTCAGCCCTGACCAAATGGATAAAATCTCCCATAACGGCATTATAAATAAAATTAACGGCATTCCCGTCGTTCACCAGGAAAAAATAGTTCATATTCTCATTCGAATATTTGAATATATGTTTTCTTACTTCTTGCTTTTCATATTCTCCGGTAAATTCCAATTCCAGTTCGTCATCCGAAGACGTGACGGAAAAGATATAACATCCGTTTTTCAATTCCCTGAAATCTTCGATTTTGAGGGATTTGTTGCCTGTGGCAGAAAACAGAATGTCCGATTCCTTTATTATGGAGTCCCGGTCCGGAATCCGGTTAAGTTCATTGAATGCCGATACTCTTTTCAGTGGATTGGTATCGTAAACTGCGGGTTTTACTCCTCTCTGCAAGAGATGGGAGGCGATCGACCGACCGATTTTTCCATAACCTAAAATTCCGCATTTCAGGTATTGGATCAATTTCCCGTCTTCTCTCATCAGGGCATCTGCCGAAAAAAAGACGGACTGACCGACTAGAAAGTCTTCGTTTTCTTTTAAAGGACTTCTGGCTACAGATACGACTTTAAACGGGTAGTTCTGCTTCTTTCGCTCCGAGTCTCCGATCACATGTTCATACTTTTGATAGCCGTTTTCGGTATCTTCGATGATTAAAGCAATCCGTTCGAGGATAGTTACAGGCCAGGTCTCGTGGATATGGGCGAAATATCCGCCAATATCGAAAAGCAGGATTTTTTCATTCGTGTTTTCCAGGATTCTGATCACTTCGTTTTCTGTATCCTGAGCCATGTCTTCCCGGCATACATGCGAAATTTTAAAATCCTTCCGAACGATCGTGTAAGTCTTTTCGTCGATCGAGTTGGGCTTGGGGACGATCGTTTGAATAGGGAAGATCGTATCGATGGCCCTTAAGTAATGAACGGCATCGGGGATGATATGGGAAACGACGACAGCAATATAATTTTCGCCGGTTGTCCGGGCTTTTGAGATGATATTTTCATAAAATAATCTCGTATTCAAATCGATATCGAGCAGGTCCCATATTTTTTTTACTAATTTCAGGAAGGTGACCTGGCTGGATAAACTGGATACATCACTCCACTTTAAGTTTTCGCTTTCTTCCGTGATCTTTTCTCCTTTGTAAATAAAAAAATAGCGGAGGTCGTGATGAAAGTGTTGTTTTTCGTGTTTGGCCGGATTCTCGGGGATGGGATGCGAGTCGATGTCGATGGGGAATTTTTTTCCGAAGATAGGAGAAATCAACATCAAATCGTCTTTGGCTATGTTCGTTTCTTCGAAGATTTCCCTGTAAACACCATCCAGAATGGAAGCGTCCGTTTTTTCAATATGGCCTCCCGGTTGTAACCAACGTTGAAGTATGATGTGTTTGATTAAAAGTACTTTGGAATTTTTGTAATCAAAAATAATCGCACTGCCGGTAATATGGCCGACAAAATTTTTACGGTCGAACAATTGATCCGATTCTGTTTTATCGATAAAGGTTTTGAATTGTTTTAGTCTATCGGTCTCATCCTTATATATGCTGATGTAATCCTGATAGTAACTTTTTATATTTTCGGAAGTTTCCATTTTGTAATCCACTTAAAACAAATCAGATCAATATTATCGATGCACCTGACTAAAAACAGCTATACCGTTCGGCAAATTTAGCAAATATTTGAGAAACAGAACGAACACATCCCCTAAACCTTTGTAATAAATTTCGATATACTTTACTTTTTTTTGTTGTGGGCCGCGATCTTTTGAAATTTCAACATCAGTTAAGGGCAGGAGTTACCTTTTTTCTCCTACTTTTGCAGGTCTGAATTTAGTCGTGTATTATGCAGGATGGGCGTTTATCGATAGAGAGGGTACAGATGGAAGGGAGAAATAAAACACACAGTCTGGTGACCGGAAATATTACATGGGGGATGTTGTGGTTTGCTGTTCCGATGATATTGGGAAATTTGTTACAGCAGTTCTATAATATCGCCGATACATTGATCGTCGGTCGGTTTTTGGGAGCCAAGGCTTTGGCTGCTGTGGGGTCGGCCTATACGTTGATGATTTTTCTGACTTCGGTCCTCTTGGGCTTATGTATGGGAAGCGGGGTTGTTTTTTCACTTCAGTACGGAGCCAGGGATCATGAAGCTTTGAAACGTAGTATTTTTGTCTCTCTGGTATTGATCGGGGTGATTACGCTATTGCTGAATATTGCGGTTTTTGTCTGGATCGATCCTATTTTGCGGTTACTGCAGGTCCCGGCTGAAGTATATATCCTTATGCGGGATTATTTGTGGATTATTTTTGGGGGAATCGGATTTACCTTTCTCTATAACTATTATGCTTCCTTACTCCGGGCTGTCGGGAATTCTGTCCTGCCCTTGGTCTTTCTGGCTGTAGCTGTTGTTCTTAACATTGTGCTCGATTTGGTTTTTATTCTGTCTTTCGGTTGGGGAGTCCGCGGAGCGGCATGGGCTACGGTCATCGCTCAGGCGGTATCGGGGATCGGACTCTGTTTCTATAGCCTTTACCGGTTTCCGGATTTCCGGATTTCCCGCCAGAATATGCAACTAAAATGGGCCACGGTCAAAGAAATTGCAACCTATTCTTCGCTGACTTGTGCCCAACAATCTGTCATGAATTTCGGTATACTGATGGTGCAGGGACTGATCAATAGCTTTGGTACGGCTGTTATGGCTGGCTTTGCTGCGGCAGTTAAAATCGATTCGTTTGCTTATATGCCTGTTCAGGATTTCGGAAATGCCTTCTCTACTTTTATTGCTCAGAATTTCGGAGCTGGAAAACACGAACGTATCCGCAAAGGAATCCGGGTCGCCGTTAGGGTTACCCTTATTTTTTGCCTTATTATTTCTGTACTCGTTTTTGTTTTGGCCAGACCACTGATGCTTATCTTTATTCCGGCACATGAAACGGAAATTATTTCTATCGGTGTAGAATATTTACGGATTGAAGGAGCTTTTTATTGTGGCATTGGTTGGTTGTTTTTATTATATGGTTTCTATCGTGCTGTTAGGAAACCCGGAATGTCTGTCGTGTTGACCGTTATATCCCTGGGTGTCCGGGTGGCCCTGGCTTATACCTTAGCTGCTATTCCGGGTATAGGTGTATGGGGAATCTGGTGGTCTATTCCTATCGGATGGTTTTTGGCAGATATTTTCGGTTGGTGTTATTATCGAATGAAACAAAGAAAATCTTTGGAGTGGTGATCTCTCTTCAAAGGTGATAAAGATTGCAGGAATTATTATAAACTGTTGTAAGTAATAAGAGGTATGTAATATTGGTAATAAATCAGGTAAAATAGATACAAACCGGATGAAACCTATTTTCTATTTTTGTAACCGAATAAGAAGTAATTCGTGGTGACGGAATATATTCAAAATGATCCAATATCTGAAAATGAAAGTAGTTGATATTTTATTTGCAGTAGTTTTACTGCTACCGGGCGGATTTATCCGGGCCCAGGAGATAAGAGACAGTCTGCCACAGGGCAGGTCGTATACGATCGATGAGGTGGTAGTGACAGGTACGCGTAATGAGACCGACATTCGCCATTTGCCGATGACGGTTTCGGTGGTGGGGCGCCAGCAGATCGAGCAGAGTAATGAATCTTCTTTGCTTCCCTTGTTGACCGAACAGGTGCCGGGGCTTTTTATTACCTCTCGGGGGATGATGGGATACGGGGTGTCGGGAGGTGCTGCCGGGCAGATGTCTTTGCGTGGAGTCGGTGGTGCTCCGCAGGAAGGTGTGCCGACGACCGGGCTGTTGGTGTTGATCGACGGACATCCTCAATATATGGGGCTTTTCGCCCATCCGATTTCCGATGCTTATCAGTCGTTTTTAGCTGAACGGGTCGAGGTCCTGCGTGGGCCGGCATCGGTATTGTACGGTTCGAATGCAATGGGAGGTGTGATCAATATCGTTACCCGTAAAATGCAGGAAGATGGCATGAAAACCCATTTTAATCTGGGGTATGGCTCTTACAATACCTTGCAGACAGAAGTAACGAACCGACTGAAAACCGGACGTTTTACGAGTGTGGTGAGCGCTTCGTATAACCGGAGCGACGGACATCGGCCGGATATGGAATTCGAACAGGCAGGAGGTTATGCGAAATTAGGATATGAGATTTCGCAGGCATGGAACGTACGGGCTGATGTAAACCTGACCCACTTCAACGCTTCGAACCCCGGTAAGGTTACCGATCCATTGATAGATAATGATCAACGGATCACCAGAGGTATGACTTCTTTTGCACTTGAAAACAATTATGAAAAAACTTCGGGTGCTTTGAGTTTCTTCTATAATTGGGGAAAGCATTGGATTAACGATGGATATGCCGTTGGAGGGGAACCACTGGACTATCGTTTTAATTCACGGGACGATATGCTGGGACTGTCGTGGTATCAGAGTGTACAACTCTTTAAAGGAAACCGTCTCACAGCAGGAGTCGATTTCTTTCATTTCGGCGGGGAGTCCTGGAATCAACCTGTGAATGGTGGTGAACGCCAACCGCAAGTCGATAAGAAGCAGGACGAAATGGCCGGATATGTAGATTTTCGCCAACATCTTTACCGTTGGTTGACATTGGATCTGGGAGTACGTATCGATCATCATTCGCATGTGGGGACCGAATGGGTTCCTCAGGCTGGATTGTCGTTCCACTTGCCTGCGAATGCAGAGATAAAACTGATGGCCGGGAAAGGTTTCCGCTATCCGACGATCCGGGAGCTTTATATGTTTCGGCCGGCCAATCCCGATTTGAGACCGGAGCGACTGTGGAATTATGAGTTGGCCTGGTCGCAGCGTTCGATGAATGGGCGGCTTTTTTATGGGGTAAATGTTTTTTATATCGATGGGGAAAATCTGATTATGAGAATGCCGGTCGATGGCAGGCAGATGAATATCAATACCGGAAAGATCGAAAATACCGGAGCTGAAGTGCAGTTTGCTTATCGTTTTTCTCCTGTCTGGTCGGTAGATGCCAATTACAGTTATCTGCATATGGAACAGCCTGTACTGGCTTCTCCCCGGCACAAGGCTTATGCCGGAGCCACTTTTTCCAAAGGCCGCTGGTCTGCCGGGACCGGTGTGCAGTATGTGGCCGGATTATATACCGGTGTAAAAATAGGAAATACGGGAAGAGATATGAAAGAAGATTTTGTGATGTGGAATTTGCAGGGACAGTTTCGGGCTGCGTCGTGGATTCATATCTGGGCCCGGGGAGAGAACTTACTGGCACAACGGTATGAGATCAACGACGGATTTCCTATGCCTAAGGCTACGGTGATGGCCGGAATGAATATTAATTTTTAATCGAAACAGTCGGTAAAAACAAAAGATCCGGCAGAGATGTGAGGAAATCTTCCGGTACAGGATGATTTCCTGGAATCGATGGCCGAGGCTGCGAAAGCTATTGCCGACTATTGCGGAGATCGTATTTTGTATATCAGCATTGCGAATAACCTGTCGGTGGATTGTGGTTGTGATGCACATCCGGCTGCTCCTCAGACGGGAGATATCGGTATTTGGGCTTCACTTGCTCCGGGGGCCTGGATCAGGCATGTGTCGATTGGGTGTATGTGTCCGGAGATCCCGGTAAAGTGTACTTGATAGAACGAATGGAGTCGTGTCACGGCATTCATACCCTTGAATACGCCGGAGATTATCGGGCTGGGTAACCGGAAATATGAACTTGTAGAAATGAAATTATAGCGTAATTGATTCTACCTGGGTTTATTTTTTCTTTGCTGAAGAAAGAAGTGCTTCCCGGGAATAAATCGATGTCTTTCGTCCGGCATAACTCGGCTATTTTCTTTTTGGGATTTTTCGGCCTGAGGAAGGATGCCGGTTTTTAGCTAGTTGTATGTGATGCGTTGTTTATTCTTAGGTATTCCGGACAGGAAGAATACCCATATTTGGTGATTGTCCTCCCAACTTACTTCCCGTAATTTTGCAGTCGCAATAAATTAAAAAGCGATGCTGAAAAATATTTTTATTACAATCCTATTGATTTGTTCTGTACTCGTTGTTTGGGGTCAGAAAAGTGTAAAAGTAAAAGTTTCGGGAAATGTTATAACGACCGATGGTGTTCCTGCTGAATTTATCAATATCCAATTGAAAAATACGTTTTACGGAGGTACTTCGGATGGGAAAGGATATTTTGAATTTATGGCTCCGGCAGGACAATATACGATGATTGTCCAATCCATAGCTGCACATCGCCGGGAATTTCCCGTTACGATCGAAGAGGGAAAAGAAAATCATTTCGCGGATATTGAAATCCGGGAGAATGTCAATCAGCTCGAACAGGTCGTGGTTACGGGACAGTTTTCTCCTCAATCGATGCGTAATTCTTTATACAAAGTGCGGACGGTCAATAGCGAACAGATCCGTCAGAAAGCGCCTACCAGTGTACAGTCTTTGCTGAATACAGAGATCGGAATCCGGTTATCCAACGATATGGCTTTGGGTGAAACGGATTTCGAATTGATGGGGATGAGTGGAAACAATGTCAAAATATTGCTGGATGGTATTCCATTGATCGACCGGGGAGCGACGAAACAAAGTCTGAGCCAGTTAGATGTGAATAGTATCGAACGGGTAGAGATTGTCGAGGGACCGATGTCGGTGGTTTACGGTACCGATGCTTTGGCAGGGGTAATCAATATCATCACTAAAAAGGGGGATGGGTATTCGGAAGAGAATACCTGGAGAGTGGGAGCCCGGGTACAAGAGGAATCTATGGGGAAAGAGTATGATTTTTTTAAAGATAAGGGACTTCACAATGAGAGTATAGATCTGGGATTTAACCACAAAAGCGGACTTTTTGTCAATGGGGGATATACCCGCAATAATCATGGAGGCTGGCAGGGAGATTTGACCGGCCGGGAGAAACGCTGGCATCCGAAAGATCAGGCTTTGATGAATGGGATGTTCGGATTTCAGAACCGGAATATGAATGTATGGTATCGGTTGGATTTCCTCGATGAGAAGATTTTCGGTCCCAATAATGGGAGTGAACTTCAGCCGGAAAAAGTTTCCGATAAAGATTTTCTGACCAAAAGGTATACCCATCAGTTACAGTCGGATTGGAAGCTGGATAACCGTCTGGATGTCCATGCAGCTCTTTCTTATCAGGATTATAAACGGCGTACCCGGACGACGGAGAGTGATTTGTCGACCGGAGAGAAATGGCTTTCTTCTGCCGAAGCGAGTCAGGACATTACCCAGTACAAAGCCTGGATAGCCCGGGCTACGGTTGCGTGGAATATTGCACCTGAATTCAGTGTACAGCCGGGAGTAGAATATCAGTGGACGCAAGGTGAAGGCGGACGTATCGACGGTACACCGAAAGTTTCGGACCTGGCTTTTTTTCTCTCGGCCGAATATAAACCCTGGGAATGGCTGAGTTTACGGCCCGGAGTACGGACCTTTATCGTTGCCGATTACGATGCTCCGATAGCTATCCCCTCGGTATTGACCAAATTCAAGTTGACCAAACATATGGATTTACGGTTGTCCTATGCCTATGGATTCCGTTCTCCGACTTTGCAGGAACTCTATTTCTCTTTCCACAATGATAATCATGATATAGACGGGAATCCGGATTTGAAGGCCGAATATTCCCACAATATTACGGGGTCTGTTGCCTACCGGGTATTGCATAGCGAGAAAATACATCTGACAACCACTTTGAGCGGATTTTATAATGATTTCAGGGATAAGATCAGTCTGGCTCAGAATGTCGATATTCCGAATTATAATACCTATTATAATATCGACCGTTATAAAACGGTAGGCGGATCTTTGGAGAATTCGTTGAGCTGGGGAGGACTTCGGGCAAATCTGAATGTGTCGTTGATCGGGCGCTACAACCGGTATGCTACCGGGAATAAAAGTATGCCCCGATTCCGGTATTCTCCCGAAGTGAGTACCAGCATCAGTTATCACATTGAAAAGACCGGTACGGATATCAGCTTGTTCTATAAATACACTGGCGAAAGAAAAGAGTATTATTATCATGAATATACGACAGCCGATAATAAGAAAGAAAGTGAAATCTACCTGAGGGGAATGAAAAGCTATCATACCGGTGACCTTACAGTTACTCAAAAACTGACTTCATTTCTCCATCTGAATGCAGGAGTTAAAAACCTTTTTAATCTGACTTCACTCGAGACAATTGCCGAATCTCCTAACGATACGCCTTCTGTCAGCTATTTAGGCTGCGGACGAAGTTGGTCGGTGGGGTTGAGTTTCTTATTGAACGGAAAATTCAATTAGTATCAGTATAAATCAAATAAAATAAAACATGAAAAAAGTAATTTATCTTTTAGCTTGTGTCGCATTTTTAGGATGTTATTCCTGTAGTGATGACGACGATGGTTTGAAAATGCAGGATATCTCCGTAGAGTTTGCCGTATCGGATGCCGGTATGGATGGTACCGGTATAGATCTGGGGATAAAGCTTAGCCGGGCAACCAAGGAGAGTTTGGATGTTACCGTACAGATGATTTCTACGGAGGTATCCGAGTCGGATATTACCGTTACCCCGGCTCTGACTAACGGTCAGGTGGTGGTGAATATCCCTGCGGGGCAGGCTAGCGGCTCGTTTACAGTAGCTAAAGCCGACGGTAAATCTCCGGAGGGCAACGTGAAGTTTCGGATTCTGTCCCTGTCGCTGAGTGAGGGCTATAAAATCGGTACACTTCAGGAAATGAACTTGTCCTTTAGTCCGATTGTTTCTACCGGAGGAAAATTGACATTGGAAGGAAATGACGGGGCCGAAAAATATGCCAATATGGTATATGTCGATCTGAGCAATAACAGTCAGATACAAATTAAAAGAAAAAGCTGGAATCTGGGATTTTATTGCGGGGATGAATTCAGGGTTATTTTAAATTCGTCTTATGCTACGGTAGCTGTGGCATCGGAGAAAACTGACTTTGCAGCTGTGACACTCGAAGATGCTCAAAAAGCTCCTAATATTGCGGCCGGAGCGATGTCTGAAGATTTTTCCGCCGACTGGGTAGATGATGTGGAAGGCGATTTGACTAAAACAGCTTTCGGGATGATTGCAGAAAATGCAGCTGAAAATAAAGTCTTTTTTGTCGCTTCTGCCGATAACAAGACCAATACCGACGGGACAGAAAATAGAAGTCTTTGGTATAAAGTGAAAGTAACCCGTAATGGCGAAGGATACCGGGTAGAATATGGAAAAGTAGGGGATACGACACCGAAGACCGTGGAAATAGCGAAAAATCCGATCTATAATTTTGTCGGGCTTTCACTCGAATCCGGTGAGAAAGTAGATGCACAGGCCGAGGGGAAAAAATGGGATATTATGTGGGCTTATGCTGCTGCCGTTTCACAAATGGCTTCCGGTCCTGTGACTTCTTTTTCACAGGATGTGGTTACTTCTAATAGTGTAGGAGGAGTTGAGACTGCCGTGGTCATGGTGGATGAACAGACTACCTACGATAATTTTAAGGTAACGGATATAACCTCGAAGGCCGATTTTGAAAAGAAAGCCAATGTGATCGGTACTACCTGGCGTACACCTGCTATGCCGGGAGTGACGAATGCCGGCGTGAAAACAGATCGTTTTTATGTATTGAAAGATAGTTATGGAAACTATTATAAACTCCGTTTTACGAAGTTCGGTACCGGTACCGATGGCACCGAACGCGGACGGCCTGAAATAGAATATGCATTGTTGAAATAATGTAGGACATGAGCGATCAGATTTGGCTGGCAGATCCGGACTTCCCGGGACTGCCGGCCAAATGGTGTGAAAAAGCGAAATTGAAAGTTTAAATTTTAAAAGATGACAAAAAACAAAAAGTGGATAGGAACGGTTATACTTCTTCTGGTATTGTTGTGTGGCTGGATGGCTTGGAGTAAATGGGCTTCTACTACCCGGATCGGACTGGTCAATTTTCAAAATTTTCAAACGACCAGCTTAATAAAATCGAATGAAGATCAGTTTATAAAGTATGAAGAAGTCTCTCTGGAGGAATTGGGACGCCTGGACCGGTATGACTTTGTATTGGGTTTCGGTATGGGATTACGGATGACAGCCGGACAACGGGAACAACTTCAAAAGGCTGCCGATAAAGGGACTCCTGTTTATATTTATGCAGCTACGAATCCGGAAAATAATATTTGTAACCTGGATAGTATCACCAAGGCTGATATAACCTCTTACATCGGGAATGGAAATAAAAAGAATTACCGGAATATGGCCCGGTATATACGCCGGCAGATCGACCGGAAGCTTTTCTTCGTCACTCCGGCCGACACTGCGGTGGAGAGTGCTTCGGATGTACTTTTCCACTTAGATGAAAATCTTTCTTTCTCTACAGTGACGGATTATGAGAATTATATAAAAGGACATGGTTTCTATCGGGAAGGGCAACCCAAAGTGGCTATTGTCGGTGGCTTGAACGATCCTTTCAGTGGCAACCGGGATAATATCGACAGTCTGATCGTTTCATTTCAGCGTGCCGGCCTGAATGTGTATCCGATTTCCTCTTATATGAAACGGTTGGCTTTCCTGAAAGAAATCCAGCCGGATGCGGTGATTCATTTTGCCCATGGGCGTATGGTGATGGGGCAGGCCGATGCAGCTGTAGAATGGCTGAAAGAACGGAATATCCCTCTTTTTTCACCTCTGTCGATCCTGCAAACCCGGGAGGAATGGGAAAAAGATCCGATGGGGATGTTCGGCGGATTTATGTCGCAAAGTGTCGTTGTGCCGGAGTTGGATGGAGCGATCTATCCCTATGTGGTGAATGACCAGGAATTGGATAAAGACGGGGTGTATCTGTTCAAAGCGATCCCCGAACGCTTAAAGAATTTTACCGGGATTGTCAGTCACTTTATCCGCTTGAAACAAAAAGCGAATGCCGATAAAAGGGTGGCGATCTATTATTTCAAAGGAGCAGGACAATCTTCGCTGACGGCACAGGGCTTGGAGACGGTACCTTCGCTTTATAATCTGATCAAAAGACTGAAAGCTGAAGGGTATAAAGTAGAAAACCTTCCGGCTACCGAGAATGAATTCGAAAAGTTGCTGATGACACAAGGGGCTGTACTGAGTACTTATGCAGAAGGTGCTTTCGACGATTTTATGAAGAACGGTCATCCCGCTCTGGTGGAAAAGTCGGAATATGAATCATGGGTGAAACAAGCTCTTCCGCAAGGGCTCTATGCAGATGTGGTGAAGATATACGGAGAAGCTCCGGGAAACTATATGAGTACGGTAGAAAATGGAAAGTCCTATCTGGCGGTGGCTCGGATAGATCTGGGCAATGTGGTCTTATTGCCTCAGCCGATGGCGGCTGTCGGGGATGATGCTTTTGCTATTGTTCACGGCGCTAAAACCGCACCGCCGCATACCTATATCGGAGCTTATCTGTGGGCCCGATATGCTTTCGGTGCCGATGCGATGATCCATTTCGGGACACACGGTAGTCTGGAATTTACTCCTCAGAAACAGGTGGCACTCAGTAGTTACGACTGGCCGGACCGGCTGGTAGGCACTGTCCCTCATTTTTATTATTATACGATCGGAAATGTGGGAGAGAGTATGATGGCTAAAAGGCGTTCTTATGCAACGACTATTTCTTACCTGACTCCGCCTTTTATGGAAAGTAAGACCCGGGGACAGTATAAGAAACTGGAAAATGAGATTCAGACTTATTACAAAACAGATGAATCCGGGCAATTACAGGCCTCTTTGGCTGTAAAGAAAATTGCGGTGGAAATGGGATTACACCGGGAACTGCGTTTGGATAGCCTGTTGGACCGTCCCTATTCGACCGAGGAGATCGAGCGTATCGAGAATTTTGCCGAGGAGATTGCCAATGAAAAAATGACCGGACAGCTTTATACGACCGGTATTCCTTATTCCCCGGAAAAAATTCGTTCATCGGTTTTGGCGATGAGCACAGATCCGATAGCTTATAGCTTGGCAGCTTTGGATAAACAAAATGGAAAAGTGTCTGATAAACAATTGAATAGTAAGGTGTTTTTTACTCAGCGATATCTGGATCCGGCCAAACGGTTGGTCAGTCAGGTACTGGACGGTAAAAAAGCCGATGAGGCACTGGTTTGTCAGATCGCGGGGATCACTCCTGAAAAATTGAAAGAAGCACATACGATTCTTACTCCTCCGAAAAGGGGGATGATGGGGAAAGGTAAGGCGAAACCGGTAGTGCAGTATACCAATGAACAGAAAGCGGAAGCCCGGGCGATCACCGAAGTGGAACGTACGATTACGAATATTGTGAATTATAAGCTGGCTTTGGAAAATAGTCCGGAGCAGGAAATGCAGTCGGTATTGAATGCTTTGTCGGGTGGATATATCGCTCCCACTTCGGGAGGAGATGCAGTCGCTAATCCGCAGGCAGTACCTACCGGTCGTAATTTATATGCTGTCAATGCCGAGGCCACTCCATCGGAACAGGCTTGGACGAAAGGAAAAGAATTGGTCGAAAATACGCTTGCTCAATACCGGAAGACTCACGGTGATTATCCTCGTAAAGTGAGTTATACTTTCTGGAGCAGTGAATTTATCGAAAGTGAAGGAGCGACTATAGCACAAGTGCTTTATATGTTGGGTGTAGAGCCGGTGCGTGATGCTTATGGACGGGTGTCGGACCTGCGTTTGATTCCTTCGGAAACTTTGGGACGTCCCCGTATCGACGTGGTGGTTCAGACCTCCGGCCAGTTCCGGGATTTAGCGGCTTCACGGCTTGCGTTGATCTCGAGAGCTGTGGAAATGGCGGCCGCTTCTGCAAATGATAAATACGACAATCGGGTGGCGGAAAGCACGGTAGAGACGGAACGGTTACTGGTGGAACAGGGAGTTTCGCCTAAAGAAGCCCGCGAAATGTCTGCAAAACGAGTGTTCGGTGGTGTGAACGGCATGTACGGAACCGGAATTCAGGGAATGATCACCAGTGGGGATAAATGGGAAGATGAAAAAGAAATAGCCGATACCTACATCAATAATATGGGGGCTGTCTACGGAAGTGAGAAAGAATGGGGAGAAATGAAAAGCGGATTGTTGCGGGCCGTATTACACCATACGGATGTTGTCGTTCAACCCCGGCAAAGCAATACCTGGGGAGCATTGAGCCTGGATCATGTATATGAGTTTATGGGAGGCATGAACTTGGCTGTACGTAATGTCACCGGTAAAGATCCCGAGGCTTATTTTGCCGATTACCGGAATCGCAACCGGGTGAGAATGCAGGATTTGAAGGAGGCTATCGGAGTGGAATCGCGTTCGACGATTTTCAATCCGGAATATATCAAAGAAGTGATGAAAGGAGGGGCGTCGAGTGCTTCACAGATTACAGAAGTGGTAACGAACACTTACGGGTGGAATGTCACCAAGCCTGAAGTAATCGACGACGCTATGTGGAATCAGATTTATGATGTTTATGTGACGGATTCTTACAAGTTGGGAACCGAAGATTTTTTCAAACAACAAAATCCGGCCGCTTTGCAGGAGATCACAGCAGTGATGCTCGAGACTGCCCGGAAGGGGATGTGGGAGGCTTCGGAACAACAGATCAGTACCCTGGCAAATTTGCATACCGATCTGGTGAAAGAGTTCGGATCGGCTGGGAGCGGATTTGCCGGAGGAAATGCCAAACTGCAGGATTATATCGCCAGCCGGGTACAGCCGGAACGTGCCACTGTTTACAAAGAGCAGATTCAATCCATGAAAACGGCTCAGGTGGCTACCGATAAAAAAGGAATGGTCCTGAAAAAAGATGAGGTAGCTCAGGCTGAACGGGGAGAGAAAAATGTGTTGAACGGCGTATGGATCGCTGGTGGGGTATTCGCTCTGTTTGTGATACTGTTGCTGGTTTTGAAGAAAAAAAGAAAAGGGAATTAAATATCGATATGGAATTAGTTATCAGTATACTTATCTTATTTATCCTGGTCAATTGCCTGTTGAAGCTTAGTTTTTGGAAAGGCTGGCAGGCAGCTTTGTTCGGATTGATCTGTGGTATTTTCATTACCGCTACTTATCCGGTTGCTATCCTGCAATCCAAAACCCAGCTGGCCGACTACCTTCAGAATACAGTGGCTTTGCAAAATATGGCAGTGATCATTACGCTCGAGGCTGTCGTTTGTTTTGCGTATTGTGTGGCTGTATTGCGGGGATGGTTCGGCCAACAGGAAAAGTGGTGGGTGAAGTCTTTGAAATGGTATCCGACCCTGCTTATTTTTCCCGTTCTGTTTTATTTACAGACCGAGCTGATCTTTAGTTTTCCGGGGATATCCTTTTCGATCCTGTCCTATGTTTTTGCTATAGGAGTGGTGGTGATGATTCCTCTGCTGTGTTACTTTTTCAGGTATCTTTTACCTGAAAAAGAATTGCGGCTGGAAGTACATTTTCTCGTTAGTCTTTTTGTTTGTATCATCGGCTTGCTGACTACAGTGAATGGAAATGTTACCTATCAGGCAGTTAAAGAACCGACAAATTGGAAGGCATTGGCTTTTGCTTTTGGCTTGTTTCTGATCTTTTTCTTGCTGGGTATGGGTTGGAATAAATTGAAATGGGTCCTTTTACAGAAACGAAGTACCCACCAAACGACTTCTCGTAAATAATCGATAATATTTAAATTAAACTATAATCTATGGAAACTATTTCACAAGTGCTTTTTTGGGTGGCCAACAGCCTGCTTATACCGGATATTATTCTTTTATTATTACTGTTTATCCGGTCGTTGTTGCTAATCGGAGGAGTTTATAATCAATACATGACCAAACGGAAAAATGACAAACAGATGAACAGACTGATCAAAGAACTGACGCCCGATACGATCGGTGAACTGAAAGGTGCTTTACCCGGTAGGGATAACTCTTTGTATATCCGCTATCTCCGTGATTTATTGACCACACCTCCCAGTCCGGATTATTCGGATTATCTGATCACGAATTTTGAGAACGATGCAGAGAAGGATGTTATTCTTTCGAAGTTACTGGCTAAGATGGGACCGGTATTGGGATTGATCGGCACCTTGATTGCTATGAGCCCTGCCTTGGTAGGACTTTCTACCGGAGATATCGCCGGTATGGCTTATAATATGCAGGTGGTTTTTGCAACTACGGTTGTCGGTTTGGTAGTTAGTGCCGTCGGTTTGGTGTCGTTGCAATTTAAACAACGCTGGTATGCAAAAGATGTGAATAATCTGGATTATGTGGCCCGGAAGTTAAACGAGAAAAATACAGAAGCATGAGAACAGCGAGGCGAAAGAGCAAATTTGCCGTTCAGG
This sequence comes from Odoribacter sp. N54.MGS-14, assembly GCF_000980295.1. Classification (NCBI taxonomy): domain Bacteria; kingdom Pseudomonadati; phylum Bacteroidota; class Bacteroidia; order Bacteroidales; family Odoribacteraceae; genus Odoribacter; species Odoribacter sp. N54.MGS-14. The sequence goes on from NZ_LARL01000009.1 coordinate 18,893, forward strand.
AAGATGCCGATCCGCTGAGTGTGGTGGTCAACCTGTTCGATGTGGCTATGGTTTTTGCGGTAGCCCTGATGGTGGCAATGGTGATGCACATGAATATGACCGAAGTTTTTACTCAGGAAGATTTTACTATCGTGAAAAATCCTGGGAAAGACAATATGGAGATTATCATGAAAGAGGGAAATAAAATCAATAAATATACGCCTTCGAACGAACAAAGCTCCGGCTCGAAAGGAAAAAGGGTTGGTATAGCTTATGAACTTGAAAACGGAGAAATTATCTATGTGCCTGAATAATAGAAAGATGATGAAAATAGGAATGATAATAATACTTTGGTTCTGTCTGACTGGCGGCTTGGTCGTTGCTCAGGAGAAAAGAGCCTATACTTTATTCGATGCCGACGGGCAGGAAACCGACTATGCCCATATGATGAGTGTTTTGGGTGAACAACAGGTTGTATTTATCGGAGAGATACACAATTGCCCGATAGCACATTGGATGGAATATGAGATTGTCCGGGATCTATATGCTCTTCATAAAGATCGGTTGATGATCGGGGCTGAAATGTTCGAACGGGACGATCAACTGGTGTTGGATGAATATTTGAGTGGATTGATTACAGCCGAGCGTTTCACTAAGGAAGCAAAACTATGGCCGAATTATCCGACCGACTATAAAAAGATCGTAGAGTTTGCTAAAACCAACCGGATTCCTTTCGTTGCTACGAATGTACCCCGCAGGTATGCCGCTATGGTATCCCGCGGAGGATTCGAGGCTTTGGAACAATTGTCGGAAGAAGCGAAAAATTATATCGCACCGCTGCCTTTAAATTATGTCCGGAATGAAGGGGTTGAAACATATTTCCGTTCGATGGAAATGCCGGGAGCTAAAAAAGAGGATACGGAGAAGCTGGCCAAAGCTCAGGCTTTGAAGGATGCAACGATGGGATGGTCGATTGCTCAGAACATCGGATCGTACTTCGTCCACTTGAACGGCAGCTTTCATTCTGCTAACCAAGCCGGAATCATCACTTATCTCAACCGGTATCGCCCCGGTTTGAAAATAGCCACTGTTGAAGTGGTGCGTCAGGAAAAGACGGATAAACTGGATAAGGATGTCATGCGAAAAGCCGATTTTTATATTTGTGTCCCTACGGATATGACAACGACCTATTGAAAAGAAGTTGCGAATCTCAAGTTATAGGTAGGTTTATTTTTTCTTTCTATTCCGATTCCGGGTTTTGTGCCGTCAGACCGGTTCGCCTGGAACGGTCCGGTTAGGGTTTCCTTCACTGACCGGCGGAACTCCTCGCAAGCTCGTCAGACACCACCGGTCGGGCGTTCGGAAACCCTAACCGGACCCTCGTTCCTGCTCCAATGGTCTTCCGCCACAAAACCCTGCATCTTCCGTCAGCACTACAGGGCAAAGAAGGAAAGTTTTATTGAATGAAAGGGCAGGCCACCCTGACCGGAGTACGGATACCTGGGTTACCTGACCGGATTATTCCTATAAAATACCGATGGCTGAATTAATCCCTCATGTAAGGGTTCAGAAAAACAGCTGTTTGATAGAAATTTATACTTTTCAGGTCACAGTTCGTTTCCTATGTAGTGATAACGTAAGTCGGAGGTGTTCGTGTTCGGGGACCATTGGAGCTCTGTCGGGTGTCGTCTTGCTTTTTCTGAACGCCCGACCGGTGGTGTCTGACGAGCCTGCGAGGAGTTCCGCCGGTCAGTGAAAGAAAAAGGTAGACGACCGACAGAAGCGACCGGGTCCCCGAACACGAATACCGAAGACGAACAAGTAACAAAATAATTCTACATTTAGAATAGTTTTAACGGAAAAATTAACCCTGACCGCTGTAACTATGATATTAATTGACGACATTGGTTGGATTACCTGCCAGGAAATGACGGATGTTTTCGAGGGCTTCACGACCCATGGCGATGCGGGCATCGATGGTGCCGGTTCCGATGTGGGGGGTGAGTACGACGTTCTCCAAAGCGTAGAGGGTTTCTGTGATGTGAGGTTCGTCTTCGAAGACATCCAGGGCTGCACCTGCTATTTGACGTTTTTTCAATACTTCGGCCAGTGCTTGCTCATCGACAACAGCTCCCCGGGCTGTATTGACGAGAATGGCTGTCGGTTTCATCAAACTCAGTTCACGCTGTCCGATCAGGTGCCGGGTAGCGGGAGTCAAGGGGGTATGAAGAGTGACGAAGTCGGATTCCCGGAGCAGGGTATCCAGTTCGACCCGTCGGTAACCGGGAACTTCGGTGTGGTGATTATAGTAAATGATATTCATTCCGAAAGCTTCTGCTTTACGGGCGACATTTTTACCGATATTGCCCAGGCCTATAATGCCCAAGGTCTTTCCTTCCAATCCGAATCCCAGGTTGCGCATAGTGCCCCACATACTTTCTTTTTCTATGCGGATACGTTGATTGCATTCGGCAATCCGGCGGGCTGCACTCAGCATCAGGGCCAGTGCCAGCTCGGCCGTAGGACTATTGACCGCTTTCGGGGTATTGGTCACAGCTATACCCTTTTCACGGGCATAGGTGATATCGATATTATTATAACCCACTCCATAATTGCTGATTAGCTTCAGCTTTTTTCCGGCATCGATGATTTCCCTGTCGATCGGAGCATGAAATATGGCCAGCATAATATCGTAATCGGGTAGTATGCGCAGCAATTCCGTTTTACTGAATTCTTCCTTTTCCGGAAAGGTGATTTCCCAATCTGCAGGCAGATTCTGGAAGGGTTCCCGGGGAATATTGTAGGTGACAAGGAGTTTCATAACATCGTTATTATAGGGATTATACGGATTTACTCGAGAGTGGTTCGGGCAAAGGGAGCTGCGTCCAGGCCGATAAATTGTCCTGCCAGGTATTTGTAATAACCGGTAACGGCTACCATCCCGGCATTATCGAGGGAAAATCCCAGACGCGGAATAAAAACTTCCCAGCCTGAGCGGGCTGCTTCGTCATGTACTGCTTTTTGTAAAGCCGAATTGGCCGAAACACCTCCGCCGATGGCTATTTGTTTTATTCCCGTTTGTTTGGCTGCTTTTTTCAATTTAGACATCAGAATATCGATAACAGTCTTTTGAAGAGAAGCACATAAGTCGTTCAGGTTATCCTGAATGAAATCGGGATTGTTTTTCAGTTCATCCCGCAGAAAATAGAGGAATGAAGTTTTCAGTCCGCTGAAACTGTAATCGAGCCCCGGTATTTGCGGTTTGTTGAAAGTGAAGCGTTCCGGATTACCTTCTTTCGCGAGTCGGTCGATAATCGGACCGCCGGGATAGGGTAATCCCATCACTTTGGCACATTTGTCGAAGGCTTCCCCCGCAGCATCGTCGATCGTTTGTCCGATCATTTCCATTTTCAGGTAATCGTGTACAACGATCAACTGCGAATTTCCGCCCGATACCAGCAGGGTCAGGAAAGGGAAAGGAGGCTGCCGGCTTTCCACTCCCGGTTCTTTGATAAAATTAGCCAGGATGTGCGCCTGCAGGTGGTTTACTTCTATCATAGGTAAATGATTGGCCAGGGCAAAACCTTTAGCAAAAGAAGTTCCTACCAGGAGCGAGCCCAATAACCCCGGTCCGCGGGTAAAAGCTACAGCATCGATGTCTTTCACTTCGATACCGGCCCTTTTGATGGCTTCTGATACCACGGGAATTATATTTTGCTGGTGTGCCCGTGAGGCCAGTTCAGGGACAACTCCGCCATAAGCTTCATGCACTTTCTGGCTGGCAATGACATTACTTAGCACAAGGCCATCTTTCAATATTGCAGCAGAGGTATCGTCACAAGAAGACTCGATTCCTAAAATTACAGTCATATTTATTCTTTAAACTTTATTCTCTAATCTTTGAACTCCAATCGTTTTCAAATCTGATGCAATATTAATATTTTTGTGAGCAAACTAAAAATAACTGCGGGTATAAAAAAGGTTCTTCGGATATTATTGTTTTGTGCAACGGGAGTGGTGTTACTGGCAGGGATGCTTTATCTCCTGTTACAGACTTCGTATGTACAAACTGCGTTGGTTCAATATATTACTCAGCAGGTTAAAGCGTCTACCGGTGTTACTATTCAGATCGGCCATGTCGATTTCCGTCCGGTAAAATCTTTGGTACTGAAAGAAGTTTTATTAAAAGACTTTAAAAACGATACTTTATTATATTGCCAGGATTTGCGGGTAAAGGCAGATTCTTTCAATATCGTAAACAAGAGTTTCACGATCGGTGAAATTGTTTTGAATCAGGCTGATTTTAATTTATGGATATCGCGTGGGGAAGGATCGCCGACAAATATAGAGATGTTTCTGGATTCTTTACAGCGGGTCGCTCCTGCCGATACAGAGGGGGAGGGCGGTGAAAAACAGAGCGGTTGGTTGATGGGATTGAAGAAGGTCAGTCTGCGGGATTCCCGTTTCACTTATCGTGAAGAAGAATATGAACCGGTGGATTATGGCGTTAACTGGACGGATGTGGAATGCCGGGATTTGAATGTCGATATTACAGATTTTGACTTTGGGGATGAATATTCACAGATCGTCGTTTCCGGTTTGAGTTTTATCGAGAAGTCGGGATTGAGGATGAAGGAATTGGATGGACGGGTTCGGATCCGGGAGAGTAATTTGACGATTACGGATGCACGGATAGAACTTGAACGGAGTAGTCTCGACTTGATGAAACTGGAATTCAGCTGGACACCCGATCAGCACGACTGGCGTTATTTTACGACCCGGATGCAACAATATTATGAATTAGGGCCCTCGTCGGTGAGTTTTATCGATCTGGCATATTTTAACGGAGTGCTGAGAGGGATCGATAATACGGTGAAATGCAGCGGTATTGTCAATAACACCATCAATAAGCTGGAAGGTCATGACCTTTATTTTGAGTTAGGGGATAAAACCGTTTTTCAGGGAAGTTTTAAATCGGAAGGGTTGCCGGATGTATGGAATACACGGTTTCATATCGATTTGTATAAGGCGCATTTGAATCCCGATGATCTGGAAACCGTCTATTTGCCCTGGTTCGATAGGTATATTCCGGTTCCGGAACCTCTGCATCATTTTTCTTTTGTCGATTTCGAGTCGATTTGTTTCGAAGGTACATTATCGGATTTTATGGTGAAGGCGAAGAGTATTACTCCGGCTTTGGCAGGAAATCTGACGTTTCGTTATGCTCCTTGTCCGGACAAAAAGCCCGATTGTGATGCCATGGGTGGGGATTTTCATTTTTATCAGGTCGACTGTGGAAAGTTGTCCGGGCTGTCGATGCTGGGATACGGTAGTTTGTCCGGTAGTTATGCAGGAGTCTGGGATACCCGGGGACCTTCGTTTCATATAGATTCGAAAGTGGAGCGTCTGAATATCCATCAAGGGAATGTCAAAGATATGAAAGTGGCCATGACTTATGAGACGGGAAAGCTGGATGTGATGGCCACCGTGGAGAACGAGCAGATGCAGGGAGGGGTATTGCTGGCTTATGATTTGAGTGATTCCCTGAATTTTTTGAGTACCCGGGGACAGTTACGGATCGATGAATTGGCGGCATTCGGTTTGGATATAAAAGGGGGACAGGAGGCGCTCGAAACTTCGTTCGAGATCATTCATGCCGGGCAGGAAAATAAGAGTTTTACCAATTTATCCCTGACGGATTTCAAATATACCTGTGATACAGCTACATTCACGATAGATAAAATTAGTATGGAGGATAACCAGAAGGGAGACCATAATACTACTACTTTAAAATCGGATGTCGTGGATCTTTTTATTTCGGGAAATTTTCGGGAATTGCGCCCTGCTCCGTTTGTTTTTCGATTGATGCAAAATTATTTACCGGCTTATTCGGTACATCAGCCTAAAAAGACCCGGAAGTATCCGAAACGGAAAGAACCTGAAAAGTTCGATTTTCAATATACCGTGCAGGTAAAAGATGCCGGCCGGATTTTGCAGGTTCTCTATCCTGATTTGTATATAGCTTCGGGTACATTGATTACTTCCGATTACCGGAATGAAACCGGACAATTGCGTCTTCGCCTGACGACCGATTCGATCGGTTATGAGGATATCAGCCTGCTTCATTCCAAAATCGATCTTGTGGGGGATATGCAACGGCTGGATATGAAATATACTACCGACCGTCTCATTTATGGCAATGGATACCAGCTTTATAATGTCAGGAATGAATTAACGCTTGCGGATAACCATCTGGACAATAGATTGAGCTGGTGTAATTGGGGAGATAAGACTTATAGCGGGGAATTGTCTGCCTGTGTCGTTTTCTCTCCCGATGAAAAGTATGGTTATAACACGGAAATCCGGATTCATCCGGGAGTCATTGTGATGAACGATAGCGTTTGGCGGGTCAAGGAATCTTCGGTTTTTATCGCCGGTAAAGAGATTGATGTAAGTGACTTTTTTATACAGCGGGGAAAAGAGAGTTTGTCGGTTAACGGTAAACTCTCCGAATCTACTGAAGAAAAGCTATTCGTGAAACTCGAGAATTTCAATCTGGAGAATGTAAGCCGGATCGCTTTGAAACACCGGCCATTTTTGTTCGGAATCGCTACCGGTTCGCTGACTCTTCAGGATTATTATAAAAATTTTATGTTGATTACCGATTTTAATGTCGATAACTGGGGAATTAACCGGGATACTTTAGGATCGTTGAGCCTGCGTTCGTATTGGGATGCGGATAACAGAAACGTCATTGTCGGAGCTGAAAACAGAGTAGACGATGCTGTGCCCTTAGTGGTACAGGGGTATTATACGCCCGAGAAGGATACGATTGATGTCGGCATACATTTGGAAAAAGTGGGATTGGAGCGGTTAGGAATCTATGCTTCTGATTTTGTTACGGAGACTGCCGGGAATTTGTCCGGGAATGTGCGGATTTCAGGAAATACCTATAAGCCGGATATTTCCGGTTTTGTCTATTTCGATTCGGTAGGGATGAAAGTCAATGTTTTGAATACTAAATTTTTTGTTCACGATAGCGTTCATATCGTAAATAATCATCTGTTGTTTCGTAATTTTTATATGAAAGATATTCATGGGCAGCAAGCGGTGTTGAATGGAGAATATCAGTTTTGGGAAAATCGTTACCGCCTCGATGCCCGGTTTGAAAAGTTTATGGTGCTGAATACCGGTTTTGCAGATAACGAATCGTTTTATGGTCAGGTATATCTGAGTGGGTTGGCCGATTTGGATAACCATAATGGGGTGGATAATGTCACGATCAATGCCCGGACGGAGAATGATTCCCGTTTGTATCTTCCCTTGTCGGCAGGCATGACGGAGCAGTCCAATAATTTTTTGCATTTTGTCCATACCGGACAGCCGGAGAATCAGAAGATACAACCTAAATCGGCAGTATCGGATATTAATTTGAATGCGAACCTGGAGGTCAACGATAAGCTGAATGTACAGGTGATTTTTGACCCGACGGTCGGAGATATTCTGAAAACTACGGGAAACGGAGATATTAAGATCACTTTCGATAAAGACGGAAATCTGAATATGTTCGGGGAATATCAGATTGCAAAAGGGGATTATCTCTTTACTTTGAGCAACCTGGTGAATAAAAAATTTGTACTTACTCCCGGGGGAACGATTTCCTGGAGCGGTTCGCCTTATGAGGCAATGTTGAATATCAATGCGGTATATAATTTGAAAACGACGATTACCGAATTGTTACCGGCAGAAAAACTCTCTTCCGATGAGTCGAATCCCGATGAAAAGATCGCTACGGAATCGGGAAGAAAGGTTCCGGTGGAATGTATCCTGAATCTGAGTGATAACCTGACCAATCCGGTAGTAAAATTCGATATAAACTTCCCGACACTGGAAACCCAGAGTAAAAGTTATATCCAGAGTCTTTTTTCCAGCCAGGACGAGATTAATAAACAAATGTTTTCTCTGTTGGTATTGAATCGATTCTACCGGACAGACAATACGGGGGATTATGGTTTACAAGCCCAGACGGCAGGGGTGACGACTTTGACGGAGATGTTTTCCAATCAGTTATCCCGTTGGTTTTCACAGTTTAGCAGCAATGTAGATATCGGGTTTGCTTACCGTCGGGGAGACCGGGAAAAAGAAATGACATCGGATGAGTTCGAACTGGCTGTCTCAACTCAGCTTCTCGATGACCGGATTACGATTTCTGCTAACGGAAATATGGATGTCGGAGGTAATCGGAACGCTGCCGGGGACGAGAATCGCAAAAATAATATTGCCGGAGACTTCGATATCGAAGTGAAGTTAAATAAACAAGGATCGTTGAAAATGAAGGCTTACTCCCATACGAACGAGAAGCTGCTATATAATAATACGGAAACCATTCAGGGAGTAGGGGTGTCTTATCAGGAATCATTCGATACTTTGCGGGAACTGTTGCGGAAATATTTCGGCTTTTTACGAAAGAGAAAGTAAGCGGGATAGGTGTTCTGTCTGTTTTCACCGTTATGATAAATTCCGGTTTGAAAATGATTTTATAAAAAAAACGGGAAATTGTTTTTAATATGCTGTTTTTTTTACAAATTGCATGCTGCAAACGATTACGAACTTAAACTTTATATATTATGACAGCACAAGAATTTATAGACAGAGAAGCTCGTTACGGGGCTCACAACTATCACCCGCTACCTGTGGTACTCGAACGGGGAGAAGGTATTTATGTCTGGGATACAGATGGAAAAAAGTATTTCGATTTTCTTTCTGCTTATTCGGCTGTGAACCAGGGACATTGTCATCCGAAGATTGTGAAGGCAATGACCGATCAGGCTCAGAAACTGGCATTGACTTCGCGGGCTTTTTATAATGATGTGCTGGGAGAATGGGAAGAATTTGTGACCCGATTCTTTGGTTATGACAAGGTGTTACCGATGAATACAGGAGCAGAGGCCGATGAAACAGCGTTGAAACTCTGTCGGAAATGGGCTTATATGAAAAAGGGGGTACCCGATGGAAAGGCCAAGATTATCGTTTGTGACGGGAATTTTCATGGACGTACCATTACGATCGTTTCGCTCTCTAACGATCCCGAATCGTATGCCGGATACGGACCTTTCACTCCCGGATTCATCAAGATTCCTTATAATGATATTCCGGCTTTGGAGAAAGCACTTCAGGATCCTGATGTGGCCGGTTTTCTGTTGGAACCGATTCAGGGGGAAGCCGGTGTTTTTGTGCCGGATGAAGGATATCTGAAAAAAGCCTATGAACTGTGTAAATCCAAAAATGTCTTGTTTATTGCCGATGAGGTACAAACGGGAATTGCACGTACCGGTAGATTACTGGCTTGTGACCATGAAGGAGTACATCCGGATATCCTGGTGCTAGGTAAAGCGATGTCGGGGGGAATGATGCCGGTTTCCTGTGTACTGGCCAACGACGATATTATGCTTTGTATCAAGCCCGGCGAACATGGATCGACCTATGGGGGGAATCCGATTGCAGCCAGAGTGTCCATTGCTGCTTTGGAAGTGGTACGGGACGAAAAACTAGCCGAGAATGCGGAGAAATTGGGACAAGTGTTCCGGGATCGGATCAGTAAAATCCATTCGGATATGATCGAACTGGTACGTGGTAAAGGATTGTTGAATGCCGTTGTGATTAAGCCTAAGAACGGTAAAACCGCTTGGGATGTATGTTTGAAATTGAGAGATAAAGGCTTATTGGCTAAACCGACCCACCAGCATATTATCCGTTTTGCCCCACCTTTGGTGATCAACAAGATGGAACTCATGGAAGCCATCGGTATTATAGAAAATACGATAGCTGAATTCGAATAGCTTGACAACAGCCGGAGCATAGGTGCCGGCTGCTAAAATAAAAGACGAAGGGCGAGAGAATGCCTTTCGTCTTTTTGTATCTTTGTCGCAGGCTGATCGGTTCATACGACGGTCTGGAAAACGAATGGGTATGAAACACAATTGGAAACCGGGAACGATGATTTATCCTTTACCGGCAGTGCTGGTGAGTTGCGGTGCGACTCCCGAAGAATATAATTTGTTTACAGTGGCTTGGACTGGAACGGTTTGTACCAATCCGCCCATGTGTTATATTTCGGTAAGGCCGGAGCGGTATTCTTATCCGATCATTCGGCGACAGGGCGAATTCGTTATCAACCTGACAACCGAAGACCTGGCTTTTGCTACGGATTGGTGTGGAGTTCGTTCAGGGCGCGATTACCGGAAATTCGAAGAGATGAAACTCACGCCCGGAAAGGCCGGAGTGGTTCGGGCGCCGATTGTTGAAGAAGCCCCTGTATGCATCGAATGCCGGGTGAAAGAGATCGTCCCTCTGGGATCACATGATCTGTTTCTGGCCGAAGTGGTGAATGTACAGGCCGATGACCGGTATCTGAACCCCGAAACGGGAAAATTTGAACTCGACCGTGCAAATCCTTTGGTGTATACTCATGGGGAATATTTCGGTCTGGGCAAGAAGATCGGGAAATTCGGATGGTCCGTGGAGAAAAAGAAGAAGAAAAATAAGAAATAAGAGAAGGAATTTTAATGAAAAGATAAGATGAAAAAAATGTTTCAAACGATGTGGCTATTGGGTGTACTGGTCCTGATCGCTGCGTGCGGGGATCATTCCCGCTTTAAGTATGAGTCGGTGCCCGGAGATCCGTTGAATGCCCGGATTTATACTTTAGACAATGGCTTAAAGGTGTATATGACGGTCAATAAAGATCAACCCCGGATTCAGACCTATGTCGCCGTCCGCGCCGGTGGAAAGAACGATCCGGCAGAGACGACCGGGTTGGCCCACTATTTTGAGCACCTGATGTTCAAAGGAACGGATAGTTTCGGAACACAGAATTACGAACAGGAGAAACCGATGCTGGACCGGATAGAAGCTTTGTTCGAGGTATATCGGAAAACGACGGACGAGGCTCAGCGGACTGCTCTCTATCGTCAGATCGACAGTGTGTCTTATGAGGCCTCTAAGATCGCTATTCCCAATGAATACGATAAATTGATGGCGGCGATCGGAGCTACCGGGACAAATGCCTATACTTCTTACGACCAGACTGTTTTTGAGGAAGATATTCCTTCGAATCAGGTAGAGAACTGGGCTAAAATACAGGCCGATCGGTTTCAGCATCCTGTTATCCGGGGATTTCATACCGAACTGGAAGCTGTTTATGAAGAAAAAAATATGTCCCTGACCAAAGATAACCGTAAAGTGATCGATCAGGTGATGGCCGGTCTCTTCCCCCACCATCCTTATGGAACTCAAACCATTTTGGGAACACAGGAAAATCTGAAAAATCCGTCTATTACGAATATTAAGAATTTCTATACTCAATGGTATGTGCCTAATAATATTGCGGTTTGTCTTTCCGGAGATTTTGATCCCGATGTAATGATCGAAACGATAAACCGTTATTTCGGTGGAATGAAACCGAGTCAGAACTTGCCTGAACTGAACTTTCAACCGGAGCAGCCGATTACCTCTCCTATAGTGAAAGAAGTGGTGGGACCGGAAGCTGAAAATGTGACTTTGGCGTGGAGATTTCCGGGAGCAAACAGTGAGGACGTAGAAACCCTGAATCTGCTGGCTCAGGTGTTGTACAACGGACAAGCCGGTTTGATCGACCTGGATATCAATCAACAACAGAAAATGTTGGGAGCTGCTGCCTATCCTTTCTTATTAGCTGACTACAGTGTATTTTTAATGGAAGGAACACCTAAAAACGGACAAACCCTCGAAGAAGTACGTACATTGCTGTTGGAAGAAATCGGAAAGTTGAAAAAAGGAGAATTCGACGAGAACCTGATCGCTGCGACGATCAATAATAACAAACGCGACAGACAAAAACAATTGGAAAGCAATGAAGACAGAGCAACCTGGTTTGTCGAGTCGTTTGTCAACGGTACGAATTGGGCCGATGAAGTGGCTTCACTCGACCGGATGAGTAAAATTACCAAACAAGAGCTGATAGATTTTGCCAATACTCATCTGAAAGATAATTATGTCGTGGTCAATAAACGGCAGGGGAAAGACGAAAGTGTAAAGAAAATGACTAAACCGGCCATCACTCCGATTGTGACCAACCGGGATAAGAGTAGTGCTTTTTTGCGGGAGATCCGGACAGCACCGGTAAAACCCATCGAACCTGTATTTGTCGATTTTTCAAAAGATATGGCTCAAGGAAAACTCAAATCCGATATTCCTTTGTGGTATAAGAAAAACCCGACGAACGACCTGTTCTCTTTAACTTATGCTTTTGAGAAAGGAAATAATGAGGATCGTTATCTTTCCACTGCTGCCGGCTATCTGGATTATTTGGGTACTTCCGAATTGAGTCCGGAACAGGTGAAGGAAGAGTTTTACCGTTTGGCTTGTGATTTTGGTATTCGTCCGGGAGCTGACCGTACCTATCTCACTATTTCGGGTTTATCCGAAAATATGGGAGAGGCGATTCAATTGGTCGAATCTCTGCTGGCAGATGCTCAACCCAATCCGGAAGTACTGGAAATTATGAAAGGTGATATTCTGGAAGGGAGAGCGAATACAAAATTAAATCAGCAGGCAAATTTCAGAATGCTGATGCAATATGGTTTATACGGACCGAAATCGCCTGCGACCAATGTGCTTTCGGCTGATGAAATACAAAATTTAAAGTCGGAAGAGCTGTTGGCCCACCTTCGTGATCTGAGCAAGACCGAACATACTGTCCTTTATTACGGCCCGAAGACCCAGGAAGAAGTTGTGGCAGAAGTGAATCGGTACCATCAGGTGCCTGAAAAGCTGATCGCTGCAGATAAGGCTTCGCTTTTTAAGATCAGAGAAACCGGAGAAAGTAAGGTTTTGTTAGCTCCGTATGCTGCTGCTCAGGTATATATGGCTGCTATTTCTAACCGGGGAGAAAAATTCGATCCGAATATTTATCCGGTAGCTACCTTATATAACGAGTATTTCGGGGGAGGTATGAATTCGATCGTATTCCAGGAATTGCGTGAAGCCCGGGGATTGGCTTATTCGGCATCTGCCGGTTTGGGTGAGCCTTCCCGTCTGGACAAGCCTTATATTTATTCTACTTTTATCGCTACTCAGAATGATAAGATGGGAGATGCTTTGACTGCATTCGATGAAGTTATCAATCATATGCCTGAGTCTGAAGCTGCCTTTAATCTGGCAAAAGAAGCTTTGATTGCCCGGTTACGGACCGACCGGATTACCGGAGCCGGAATTTTCGATGCCTATCAGGAAGCAAAGGACCTGGGATTGGACAGTGACCGCCGGAAAATGTTATTCGACGATTTGCAGAAACTGACCCTGGATCAGGTAAAGGATTTTCAGGAAAAATGGGTGAAAGACCGCAAATATACCTATTGTGTATTGGGAGATGAAAAAGAATTGGATATGAAAAAATTATCTTCTTATGGTCCCGTAGAGCGACTGACTACCGAACAGATTTTTGGGTATTAGAGAGTTGCTGAGTTAAAAGAGTTACTGAGTTGCTGAGTTAAAAGAGTTACTGAGTTGCTGAGTTAAAAGAGTTACTGAGTTACATGAGGGAGGGAAGAGGTTGTATAGGGGCGGTTAAATCCTTGCGATCTCTGTAACTTCTGTAACCTTTGTAACTCTTTATCACTGACTCAAAATAAATTTGAAACCCCATTCCTTTGTACTATCTTTGTTGAGCAGATCTAATAGGGGAAAGTAATGAAATTTAATTTAATATTGAGTTGTTTCGTGGCCATTCTGGCTTTGGTAAATCCGATACAGAAGGTGTTGATCGTCACGTCTTTGCAGGAACGTTTTTCTCCAACCGAGTTACGGTATATTTCGATTAAATCGACGATTACGGCAATGCTTATTCTGATTTTTTTTCTTTATCTGGGACAGGTGACTTTTAGTTATGTTTTTCGGGTCGAGCTTTACTCTTTTCAGATTACTTGTGGGGCTGTGCTGATGTATAACGGTTTGTCCGGTTTGTTGAAAGGATTTTTTATGAAAGTGGATGAACATATTAAGATTGCCGATTTAACCACTGTACCTATAGCTATTCCGATGATTGCCGGACCTGCTACGATTACTGCTGCAGTTACTTTCCCTGTTCAGTATAGCCGTTTTGTCACGATCGTTGCTATTTTACTGGCTTTAGCTGTGAACCTTTTCTTTATGCTGAAAGCCCGAAGGATCGGTAGTTTTCTGATTAAATATAATTTTATGAATCCTTTGATCCGGATTATCGGATTGATCGTTGCTACGATCGGCCTTCAAATGGTATTCGACGGTATTACTTTATTTATTAAGACATTAGCCTGAACGATCAGGTACAGCCTCGGAAATAAAACCGATGATTTTCAAATATGGGTTCGATTAATTCGAAGCGGATGAATTTTGCCAGTGTATTTTCTGCTTTTATCCGGGGAATACGGGCCAGACGACAATACTGATTAAGGGTTATAGCCGGATGGGTTGTGAGATAATCCAATAGTAATCGTTCTTGTTCTGTATAATGAAGAAAGGAACCTTTTGGGGTCCCTTCTTGTTGCCAGACTTTTAAATGTACCGGAGTAGCGAGGATATTCTCGTCTTTTATACGGATATAAGCCCAGCATTTATTTGTCTGATCTTTGGCATAATAAGGTTTGGTTGTTCCGGGAGGTACAATGACTTCCAACACAGTGTGTCCGTCGATATCGTGAATCTGCATTTGACAGTTTACCTGAGGTTGGCAATACAATTTTGCTGCTGCCTCGATCATGTAAATTTCCTCCTCCGAACGCACTCCTGCAATTTTTCCGTTATCTTTCACCCCAATAAGCAAGCGCCCTCCGTCCGTATTGGAAAAAGCCGATAAAGATTTGGCTATTTTCCGTGCATCCGAGATCTCGAATTTGAAATCCTGTTGTTGGTGCTCTCCTTCTTCTATCAGTTTATAAATATAATCTTTACTGTTCATGGTATAGAGTTGCTGAGTTATAGAGTTGCTGAGTTGCTGAGTTAAAAGAGTTGCTGAGTTAAAAGAGTTGCTGAGTTGCTGAGTTGCTGAGTTATAAAGTTGTTGAGTTGAAAGAGTTTGTTATTGGATTGGTGTGACCCCTGAGTGCATAGGCTAATGTTTGTAGTCATATATTTACTTTAACAATGTGTTGCAAATATGATCTTGCTTTGTATTTAAATTATTAAGCTAATGCCTTGTAACTCTTCTAACTCTTCTAACTCTTCTAACTCAATAACTTAATAATTCAGAAACTCAAAAACTCAAAAACTTAGTAACTCAGTAACTCTTTTAACTCAGTAACTCTTTTAACTCAGTAACTCTTTTAACTCAGCAACTCTACAACTCATTCAATCTTCACTTTTCCTCCCGGTAAAATAGCCTGTATACTATTGTCGTACATAGCTGAACAATAAATTGCCGGTAACATATATTCTCCGCGGAACGCTGCATTGCAACGGAAACGGAAAGTCTTAGACTGATTTTGTTCCAAGCTGAAATAGACATAAAAACGGTCGTCCCGGATATCGACATATTCTGCCTCTTTCCAGGCACTGGTGTTTCCGGTAAGACGGTCATTGATGATCTCGAAGCCGGAAGGTACCGGATAGTTTAAAGCCAGTTCCTGATAAGTACCGGTCAGGCCCGTGTTTTTGATTGTAATTTCGGTTGTAATGTCTTCCCCCTGTTGCAGCTGTTCGATGTTGAGCGGAGTACCTTTGTCATTATAATAACGCACATGCATCGACATTCCGGACATAACTTTTTCCTTGACTACTTCCAGAGGGGCGGAACTATTGATCTGACGGACAAAAAGTGAACCTTGACCGTTGTTCGTCACCGTAACCGAAGCTTTGTCACCCTGCAAAACGAGTTGTTTTTGCCAGATTGTCTTGTCGGTTTTGACGTTTTCGTTACCTGAATTTGTTTTTACTGTGATATCGATTCCTTTTTGGCTGCCCAGGTATTTTTGTACGAACTGGGCGGCTGCATAAAGAGCGAAAGAGGTTTCCTGGGTACTGTACCAATTGCCGGATCCCATGGCTTTAGAAATCTTCTCTAACATGCGGTAAGCATCTTGTTGCATGTTCAGGATGACCATCGATTGCAGAATCAGGGCATTGTCCCGGGTAGTAGAACCGAACGTTCCTCCCGTTTCCCGGTAAGGGGTGACTTCGAAGGACAGATCGCGTATCATTTTCGTAGCGATTTCCTGTTGATTACTTAAAGCATAAGCGGAGGCCAGCAGCCATTGTGAAACCGGACGTTGCAAGCGGGTCTCTTTCAGTCGGTTCATGGCTGCCAGATCGGGTTTACCGGCTAAAGCCAATACATACAAACGATAGGCTTGGTCTTGCTGTGACCACGGTTCTGTGCGGTTCCAGCTGTTAGCCACCTGACGCATATAGTTCGTGGCATGCTGTAACATCTGAATCGGGACTGCATAGCCTTGTTTTTGGGCATTTGCCAGGAAATTTACAGCATAAGAGGTAGCCCATTCCGAAATATACGGCTCTCCAGGCCAGTAAGCAAAGCCTCCTTCCGGGGTCTGATAACTTCTCAGACGGTTGATGACTTCTCTGACGTTATTTTCTGCCGTGATCTGTTGTTCCGGGCTTAATGCCAGAAGCCAGGATAAAGCTAATTGCGGAAATGCCTGTGAAGTGATTTGCTCTGCACAGCCATGAGGGTAGTCGAGCAAGTAACTGAGGCGTTGTTCCAGGTTTAACGGTGGGATAGAGGATACCTCCAGGACAGAAAGCGGTTCGGTTCCTGTAATGCGGGTATCGAAAGAAACAGTCTCTCCTGCTTTAGCTTCTTTTTCTTCGATCTCTGTCATTCTCGGATTAGGAATACGTACCTGAACATCCTCGGTGACAATAGCTGTTTCATTGCCCGATGTCGCTTCTGTCCGAAGTGTCGACATCCCGGTTTGGCTATTGATCCGAGCCTTAAAATAGACAACTTGTTCTCCTTTTTTATCGAATTGGATGTGTTGTTCTTTTTCTCCTGTCAGGGTGATTTTGTCGTCGGTAGTCATCTTTACGGTGACTTCCCGGATATGATCTTTCAGGACAAAAACGGTAACCGGAATATCGATGACATCTCCCGGTGTGAACAGACGGGGAAGGGCAACCGATACCATGAGGGGTTTATTTACCGTACTGTTGACACTGGCTGCTCCATATTGTCCATTGGTAGCTGCAATGACCATCGTCCGTACTTCGCCGATATATTCCGGCATTTTGAAGGTGTGTTTTTGAGTAGCTCCGGCTTTCAAACTGAAAGGACCGTCGAATAAGACGACCGGTTTGAACCGGTTGGTCTTTTCGTCCTGTAAATCCTTCAAGGCTTCGTCGCCACCCACAGCAAAAGCTTTATCCAGACGGGCTCCATAAGCACCGTAGATATAGTCGTAGAAATCCCAGGTTTTTACGCCCAGGGCTTCCCGTGCATAGAAAGCAGCAAAGGGATCCGGAGTACGGAAAGTGGTCAGCGAAAGCAGTCCTTCGTCGACTATCGCAATGGTGTAATTCATCGCCTTGCCGTCTTTTTCAGAAACTTCCACATTGAACTCTTTTCCCGGTCGGAGTTCCTGAGCCATTTTGATCTTCGGATTCAAATGGAGAGCCGGGTCTTCTACATGGATATTGACAACTCCATACATTCGGATCGGACGGTCGTTGTCCCGGTTGTTGTGAGGTTGAAGCAGAGTGACTGCAATGTATGTATTGGGACACATCTCGCTGGTGGCCTCCAACTCGAAGGTGGTGTTACCGGCAGAGGTATTGATCCGTTTCATGTTGCTGACGGTTTTCCCGTTTTCAAGGCTGACGATGGCTACACTACCTGTTGCTGAAGGAATTGTAACTTTTATCTTTTCGCCGACGCGGTAAGATTTTTTGTCGCTGCTCAGGTGTAAGGTGGTCGCTGCAGTTTGATCGGCGTTATCCGACCAGCTACCGAAATAGGCGATTAAACCGGAGGTATGCCCCGAAGGATCGGTGGCCCGGATAAAATAACGTCCATATTTCGGGATGTGAAGGTCCAACTGAAAACGACCGTCGGTGGCTTTGACTTTCTGGCTCAATACACTGCTACTATATTCCCGGTTGACATAAGATCCCAGGTTTTCATCTTCCGAATCCCACCACCAATGCCAGTCGAGTTTATATACTTCAATCTGAATGGTCGCATTTCCTGATTGTTTTCCTGTTGGGGTAACCGTAACGCCTTGTAATCGAACAGGTTGCTCGGTGGAGTACCAATTATCGTCATTTTCAGGTAGACGTATTCCTACATATTCATCGTAAGGGGAATAGCGGATACTTTGTGAGCTGATACTGAAATCCCCACCGTTTTCAAATACCCGGGTGGTGAAGACTGCATTTAATATTCCGGGAGCATCTTCGGTTTTGATCTTGTTCAGGCTGAATGAAAAATTTCCCTGCTGGTCGGTTTGCCCGTCGAATAGGGTTTCTGTCGAAGGTTCGAAATACCTGGATTTATCGGAAAAACGATAATCCGGAAATTCGGAGAAACCTGCATCGGCATGGTATAAACGTACCTCTGTGATCGCTTTTTGATTGGAAGTCGGTGCTCCGTTCAGCCATTTGGTCTTCACTTCTACAGGTTTCAGGGAAACACCGGTACCGATAATTTTATCGTTAGGAAATAACATTTGTATAGCCAGACGGTTCGGTTTCACTGTTTCGATGCGTAATGTCTGTTTGAAAGTCAGGCCACCGATACGGAAGAGGACATGCCAATAACCGGTTTGGTCTTCGGGTTCGGTTTTGAAGGTAAAACAATGGATATTATTGGGAGTAATCGCTCCTTTTAAAGTTTGGGTAATATGCCCGTTGGGATCGACCAGTTGTGCAACGATCGGGTGACCTTCCGGTAAGACACCGAGCTTGTCCTCCAGGATCAGGGATAAATAGATTTCATCTCCCGGACGCCATACCCCCCTTTCACCATAAATGAATCCTTTTACCTCCATTTGTACATGTTGTCCGCTGACGTCGAAGTTACTGAGGGATAGAGCACTGTTTTCTGCTAAACGCAACCAGGCTTTGTCTTTACCCTTCTGTGCCAGTACGATAAAGCCCGGAGATGCCGGTTTTAAATACGCGAATCCTTCTTTATCGGTCCTTGCCGAATCGATCTTTTGATTCTGATAATTGTAAAGACTGATGTTGCAGTTCGGAATCGCTTCAGCGGTACTGAGATCGGAAACGCATACGACATACTGATTGTCGGCTCCTTGTTTGGCCATAATTCCCAGTGAAGTATTGATGATATTGCGGGCTGCAAACCGATCACCGGTGTAGTAGGAGATATGACAAGGATTTTCGCGCTGTTCCCAGTCGAAACCGGATGGATAATAATATTCGCTGTAGTAGGAACCCGGGTTGTCCCAGTCCGTATCCCCATAATTCGAGTCGGGACTTTCATCGGCACAGGAAAGAATGGTATATGATTTCTTGAATTTCAGTCTGAAACGATAAATATTACCTTTCTCCAGATTGACCAGATCGCTTAAGTCGATGGTAAAGTCATTCCATTTATCGAGGTCGATATGGGGATGATCTTTTTTCAGATCGATTTTTTTCATAAATACCGGTCGGGCTGTACGGGTCAGTTCGCTGCGGTCGTCATAAGAATTTTCTTGCAGGAAAAAGTTCATGTTTTGGTCGAGCACCTGAATGATTTCAAGGTCGACGGCTTGCAGTCCGATAGCAGAAAAAGGAATGAGTACCTGATTGTTGCCCGGGACGATGATCCCCTTGCCGATGAGTTGTACTTGTGGTTTGGTGCTGGAGAGACGTACCGACCGGATATATTCGGTATGCAACGTATTACCGTTGGCACTGCGTATCCCGGCATGGATAGTCAGATTCGGTTGACTATTCTCGATAGCGTTACCCGGATAAAGGTAAATGATGTTATCCGATATTTTGTAATTCAGGGTAGAGGCTCCTTCCAGGCTGAACAAACCTTTTAAATCCTGGTTCGGATCGATATTCTCCGACATATAGATACGGATTACCGGTGGTTCACTGTCACTGGCTTTGACATTCAACACCGTGAAATCATTCAGACCGGGGATGGAGATCTCGGTGCCGTCGGTTGCTTTAATGTCTTTACTGAATTTTAAATTCAGTGTTTTACTTTCTTTTTCTTTTAACAGATGGCGGATAGCGAAATAATGCCGGTTACCCTGATGATTCCATTCCGGTGTGACGGATTGACCGTTATAGGTGGCCGTCAGTTTTTGTTCCATTTCTGTCGGATCGGTTTCATCCGAACTTTGCAACATCCCCTGATATTGTAATTCATTTTCATGATCGGGTTCGCTGATCAGAACACCGGGTTCGAAAATCGTAACCAGCGGGACAATATCGAATTCAAAGTTGAATTTCTCATAAGGCTTGGGGACGTTACAAAGTGCTCCCAGATTGAACGTGACTTTGTATGTCGTACCGTTTTTGAAACGTTCTGCCGGAATGAATTCTATACTATGGTTATCTTTTAGAATCAATTCCCCTTTTATAGCCGGAGATATCCTGAATAAATCGGCCGGGAGGGTACTACCGGCCTGGAAACCTTTATCGGACGGTTGACCCAGATAGACCGAAAGGGAAGAAGAGGACTTGATGACTCCACTCGTATAACCGGTGATGTATTTACTGAAATCGGTTTTTTCTTTGTTTGTACAGCCTGTCAGCAATAGAACAGCCATAAAAAATAGTGCCGCTAGGTTCATCCTGTGTATCATGGCGCAAGGGTATTTGTTTATAACAGATTATTTTATACCTGAATATTACGTTTCCAGCCTGTTCTGGATACGTTTTTCAATTTATTGTCTAACAAAATTAGAGAATTATCTTACAAAGATACTGGGTGAAGGGGTTTATTTTTATATTTTTGTCAAAATAAATCAAAGTGCTCAGAGTATATAGATCATTGTAACCTTTAGGGGCAGGAGTCGTTAAAAATAGGAATTGATCTGAGCAAACTTTCGTAACAAAGAAAATTGCAAATATGAGAATAGCTGTTGTAGGAACCGGATATGTTGGACTTGTTTCCGGTACTTGTTTGGCAGAAACCGGAGTCACCGTTACCTGTGTAGACGTCGATGCTTCGAAGATCGATAAGCTGAATCAGGGAGGAATTCCGATTTACGAACCCGGTTTGGCTGAGCTGGTGATCAAAAACCGGGCCAACGAAAGGTTGTTCTTTACTACTTCTTTAAAAGAAGCCTTGGTAGATGCCGATGCTGTTTTTATTGCAGTAGGTACTCCCCCCGATGAGGATGGTAGTGCCGATTTGTCTTATGTTATAGGAGTGGCGCATGAGATCGGGTGTTTGATCGAGGAATATGTAGTGGTGGTGACCAAATCCACTGTACCGGTGGGGACGAACCGGAAAGTGAAATTGGCTGTCCAGGAAGAGCTGGATAAGCGGGGAGTAGAAGTAGTGTTCGATGTCGCTTCGAATCCTGAATTTTTAAAAGAAGGGGATGCGGTAAACGATTTTATGCGGCCTGACCGGGTGGTGATCGGTGTAGAATCGGCCCGGGCGGAAAAAGTGATGGAACGATTGTATCATGCTTTTGTCCTGAATAATACTCCCATTTATTTTATGGATATTCCCTCTGCGGAGATGACGAAATATGCTGCTAATTCGATGTTGGCTACCCGTATTTCATTTATGAACGATATCGCTAATTTGTGTGAGATCGTCGGTGCTGATATCGAGGCGGTGAAAAAAGGGATCGGGAGCGATACCCGGATCGGTAAAAAATTCCTGAATGCAGGTTGTGGATATGGCGGGTCTTGCTTCCCGAAAGATGTGAAGGCCTTGATCCGTACCGGAGACGAATATGGTTATGGAATGGAATTGTTGAAAGCGGTAGAGCGGGTGAATGAGAGGCAAAAGACGGTTTTATTCGATAAGATTCAGAAACATTATGAAGGAAATGTAAAAGGAAAGCATTTCGGACTTTGGGGATTGTCGTTTAAGCCGGCAACCGATGATATGCGGGAGGCTCCTTCTCTGGTACTGATCGGCCAATTGCTGGAAGCGGGAGCGACCGTCAAAGCTTTCGATCCGGTTGCAATGGAAGAAGCCAAGCGCCGGCTGGGCGACCGTATCGGGTACGCTGCCAATATGTACGACGCTTTAACGGATGCCGATGCCATGATTATCGTGACCGAATGGCAGGAATTTAAAGTTCCGAAGTTTACTTTTATAGAGAAAGCCTTGAAAGAAAAAGTCATCTTCGATGGACGTAATATTTACAATCCTGAACAAATGAGAGAATTTGGATACACCTATTATGGGATAGGGAAAAATCGATAATATGCATATTCTTTTTATAGTAAATCCGATATCGGGGCTAGGCCTTGGGAAAGAATTGCCGGAGAAGATCCGTCGGATTCCGGAGTATGATTCTATTCCTTATGATATTGTATTTACCGAGTATGCAGGACATGCCCGTAAATTGGTCGAAGATGCCCGGCAAGAAGGAAAATATACTCATATTGTAGCGGTTGGGGGAGATGGTACAGTGAATGAGGTGGGAGGAGCTTTGTGTGGTAGTGATGTTGCTTTTGGGGTCGTTTCTCTGGGGAGTGGCAATGGTTTTGCCCGGCATTTGGGTTATTCGGTTTTTATGACCAAGGCATTGAAACAGGTACTGACCGATCAATTCGCTCAAATCGATGTGTTGGAGATGAATGGCAAGTATTCGCTGAATGTCAGTGGGGTAGGATTCGATGCCGAGGTGGCCCATGAATTTAACCATTTGAAATTGAGGGGAGTATTTTCTTATATTTATGCGGCTATTAAACTATGGTTCCGTTATCCGGAAAAGAAATACAAGATCACCGGCAACGGCAAAGTCATGAAGGTAAATTGTTTTATCCTTAGCTTTGCCAATAGTTCCCAATACGGCAACAATGCCTATATCGCCCCTCATGCTTCGGTGCGGGACGGTTTGATGGATATCTGCATCCTGAAACGGCCGGCTTTCTTCGAGATCCTGTGGTTTTTACTTTTCTTCATCAATTCGAAACTGTACAAATTGTCCTATTATAAGGAAATTCAGTGCGAGGAAGCTATCGTAGAAGGCGATATCGAGCGTGTACATATCGACGGGGATGCCTATATCATGCATTCGCCGATTCACCTGAAAATGCATAAGGGCATACTGAAAGTTGTCGTTCCCAAGAAAATAGACTGATTTATTGGGAGTCTATTCCAAGTTCTTTCGCTACTTTGAACATATATTCCCGGGCTTCTTCGTAATTGTTACCGATAATTCCATCCAATATCGCCTCTTTAATTGCATTTTTGATATCCCCGATAGTTTTACAGGGAGGCAGATGGAAAGTGGCGATGATTTCTTCACCGCTGATGGGGGGCTGGAAATTCCGGATCGAATCTTTTTCTTCCACCTCTTTGAGTTTGCGGCGTACCGTCTTGAAATTTTCGAGAAAACGCTTTACTTTCTCTTCGTTTTTTGAGGTGATATCGGCTTCGGCCAGGGTCATCAGGTCGTCGATATCGTCGCCGGCATCGAACAATAACCGCCGTACCGCCGAGTCGGTCACGGTTTCTTCCGACAAAACGATAGGACGCATGTGCAGGTTGACCAGTTTCTGTACATACTTCATTTTTTCGTTTTGAGGGAGTTTTAAACGGTTGAATATTTTACCGACCAGGCGTTCACCCACGTGATTATGCCCATAAAAGGTCCACCCCTGTCCCTGAATGTATTTTTTAGTCGCCGGTTTGCCGATATCGTGCAACAGAGCGGCCCAGCGTAACCACAAGTCCTGACTGTACAGCGATAAGGTGTCCAGGACGGTCAGTGTATGATAGAAATTATCTTTGTGTTTGACTCCCTGTACACGGTCTACACCTTTAAGCGCGGTCAGTTCCGGGAAGAAGATTTCCAATAATCCGGCTTCGTCCAATAAACGGATACCCCGGGATGGTTCGGGGGAAAGCATGATTTTATTGAATTCATCCATAATCCGCTCCATCGATACGATCGGAAGACGGTGACGGTATTCGGCTATGGCCTGGAAGGTATTTTCCTCGATTTGAAAATTCAATTGTGAAGCAAAACGAATGGCTCGCATCATGCGTAGGGGATCGTCCGAGAAGGTGAGGCCCGGGTCCAGGGGTGTTTTGATCAGGCGTTCCTCCAGATGCTGCAAGCCTCCGAAAGGATCGATCAAAACTCCGTAATTCTCCTGATTCAAGGAGATAGCCAGTGCATTGATCGTAAAATCGCGGCGTTTTTGGTCGTCGTCGATCGTTCCTTCTTCGACGATGGGTTTACGTGAATTAGCCCGGTAGGACTCTTTGCGGGCTCCGACAAACTCGATCTCCATACCTTTATACCGGAACATGGCAGTACCGAAGTTTTTAAATACCGATACCCGCAGATTACCTAACCGCCGGGCAGCAGTTTCGGCTAGCTCGATACCACTGCCGTGAACGACAATGTCGATATCTTGGGAAGGACGCTGTAATAACAGGTCACGGACATAGCCACCGATGACATAGGCTTCTATGCCTTTTTCGGCGGCTATCCCGGAAAGTATTTTAAAAATCGGATGCTTCAACGGTAATTGCATGTCGTCTGAATAGTTTTGCCTGCAAAAATACGAAATTTAACCGACTATTTCAGAAGCATAAGGACATATTCAGGAAAAAGCCCCGGTTATACATTTTTCCTCCCTGTACATCGGAGATATTTCCCAGACCTAACAGGTAGCCGAATTCAAAGTCAAAAGAAGTGAGACGCATGTTGGTGGCAAACCGTAAACCGTAATCCCAGGGACTGGTTTTAAATAAATCGTTGCCGTATCCGGTGTTGTTTTTAAGTTTTTCTCCGATACGGACAGCCCCGTAAGGACTCACACTCAAGCCTTTCCACCAGCCGTTCTGGCGATCCTGGTAAAGCCAGGTAAATTTCACCGGAAGTTCCAGATAGTTTTGCCGGATAGTAACCTCTTGGTTCTTACCTCCTTTAGAGGTGAAATACAGTCCCGGCATCACCGCCCAATGTTTTCTCTGATGAGCAAAGGAAAATCCGACTTCATAACCGATCCGGTAGTTAAAATCGACTGCGGATAACGAACCTGAGGTTTTCAGGGTGGTTGTGTTAATGGCTGCCGTAATCTGTAATTTCCAGGCATGATGTCTCTGTTTATATAAAAATTTTTGGAAGCAAGTCGGTTCGCTCTCCTGGAGATGGAAAGTTTGCGGGGAAATACTGTCGAGGGCAGAAGCGGCCGGTTGCAGGAAATTCATGAAAGCGGTCGAATCCATATAACCGGTATGCCGACGAAGGATCTTTTCGTCCGGACTGACTAATACCAGATAAGGAATTGCGGTTTGGGTATTGTGGTAACGGTAACATAAGGCCCTATCCTTCAGATCCCCGATTTCGAAATAACCGGGGATACACCGTTCTCCGACCGTTTGTATGATTCCGGGATTCTGAAAAATAGTTTCTTCCATTTGCCTGCAGGGACCACAGAAATGGGAAGAAAAACAAAGGAGCATATTTTTATTTTCACGCTTTGCCTGGGCCAGAACCTGACTGTAGGGGGTCCGGTACTGGAATAGGTGGGGGGATTCCATCTGTAAAGACGGGGAGTTGGCAGGTACTAAATCTCTGAGGGGGACCGCTTGCGGATCTGTTTTTAGAAATTTCATCATTTGGCCTGTCGTAACGGAGGAGGATTCTTTGATGATTTTTCCGTCCGGCGTCAGAATGCAGATGTGCGGGATTATGCCCGCCCTGTTGGGATTTACTCTGCATTGGAGCAATCGGAATTCAGGATATTCAATATCTGCATTCAGACAGATATAGTGTTGGTCGGCGTATTGGACTACCTGAGGATCTTCGAATACTACCTTTTTCATCATCCGGCAGGGACCGCACCAACTGGCTGTAAAACTAATAAACAGGTTCTTCTTTTCTTTTTTAGCCAATTGTAAGGCTTCTTCGTAAGTACCGTTGAAAAAATGGATCGCATTTCCCGAAAAGTTACAGGCAAAAAGCAAGATGCATAATAAAATGAATTTCATCGCTGTAATTTGGATTCTGGTTATGACGTACAGGAAGGAGGAGGGTTTAAATATAAAGAATAAGCGGTACTTATTTAATACCGCTTATTCTTTATAGATATGGGCGTTAGTCTTTATACGATCCCGGAGAATCCCATAAAGGCCATGGCCAGCAGGCCGGCTGTAATCAATGCGATAGGAGAACCTTTCATCCCTTTGGGGATGGCAACCAGTTCGAGGTGTTCACGGATACCGGCAAAAATCGTCAGGGCCAATCCGAAACCGATCGCTGTAGAGGCTGCGAATACCAAAGACTCGAGTAAGTTGAAATCTTTTTGGATCACCATAATGGCAACTCCCAGTACAGCACAGTTGGTGGTGATCAAGGGCAAGAACACACCTAATGCCTGATAAAGCGAAGGACTGACCTTTTTCAATATGATTTCTACCATTTGTACCAAGGCTGCAATGATCAGAATAAAAGTAATGGTTTGCATAAAACCGATTCCGAACGGATCCAGGATAGTCTTTTGGACGATAAAAGTAACCAGGGTGGCCAGGATCATCACGAAGGTTACGGCTCCGGTCATCCCTAAAGCCGTAGAGACCTTTTTAGATACGCCCAGGAACGGACAGATTCCTAAAAATTGTGCCAGTACGATGTTATTGACAAAGACCGCAGCGATAAATATTAAGATATATTCCATAATTCGATTGTTTTTGATTTATGATTTCAGCTTTGTGATAGAAATGAAACAGGAATCGTAAGCCGTAAATCTAAAATCTGAAATTTAATTTGTTTTTCTGATCCGGTTTACGATAGCGATCAAATAACCCAATGCCAGGAATGCTCCCGGAGCCAGGACGAAGATCAGCATACCGTAATTCTCGTTGAAGATCGGGAAATTGAATGCTTTACCACTTCCCAGTATTTCACGGATCGTTCCTAAAAGCGTCAGGCTCAATGTAAAGCCCAGTCCCATGCCCAAACCGTCGAGCATGGAAGGAATCGCTTTATTTTTAGAAGCAAAAGCTTCTGCACGTCCCAATACGATACAGTTCACTACGATCAAAGGAATAAACAAACCCAATGATTCATGCAGCGAAGGCAGATAAGCGGCCATACACATATCCACCACAGTTACGAAAGCTGCGATGATGACGATAAAGGAAGGAATACGGATCTTATCTGGAATGATATTGGTAACCAGTGAGATCACCAGATTGGACATCACCAGTACAAATGCCGTAGCCAGCCCCATTCCCATGCCGTTGATAGCCGAAGTGGTCACCCCTAAGGTCGGACACATACCCAATAAAAGCGCAAAAGTCGGATTTTCTTTGAATATGCCGTTGGTTAAGACTTTTAAATTATTCATAGAATTGGAATTTTTGTTTTGAATTTACGATTTTAGATTCATCGTAAATCTGAAATCATAAATTATTTTGTTTGTTGTGTTGCTCCGGAAGCTGCATCCGCATTGCCTGCCAAACCGGCTGCTGCCCGGTTTACAGCGTCCAGAAATGCCCGTGACGAGATGGTTGCTGCTGTGATCGCATCTACGTCTCCACCGTCTTTCGATACTTTCAACCCTTGGGTACCGGGAGTTTTACCCGTAATATTTCCTTTCCCGTTGGGGGTGAACCATACATCCATTTTGGAACCTAATCCCGGCGTTTCTTTGTGTTCCAGCACCGAATAATTGGCTACGCTACCATCCGGATTGAATCCTACCATTAACCATATTTTTCCTCCGAATCCGTTGTTGGTATAGGTTTTTACTGCTGTTCCTATCAGTTCTCCGTTTTTCTTCGCCGGATAAAATTCCAGTTCTCCGCCGTCAGCGGTCTGGCTTTTCCAAACGTCGGCATTCGGGTCGTTGTCGAACTCTCCCGGAATCACCTCGCGGATCGCATTTACTTGTTTGGCTTGCTTGGCTGCTTCGATCGGGCCTGCTGTCAGTGAGTAGACATAGCCTACGGCTGCTGAAGCAATCAGGGTGACACTAAACAGGACCACCACCATATTTGTAAAGTTAGACTCTAATTTCTTTCCCATCGTTAATATATTTAAGATTTTTGATTTACACCGGTCGATCGGGACCGTAAATCATAAATTATGCAAATCTCACTGGTTTACAATATCTGTTGATCAGCGGAGTGAAAGCATTCATGATCAGGATAGCGAACGACATTCCTTCCGGATAGGCACCGAACACGCGGATCACAACCGTGAGGAGGCCGATTCCTATTCCATAGATGATCATTCCTTTGTTGCTCATCGGTGAAGTAACGTAATCGGTAGCCATAAAGATTGCACCTAACATCAAACCTCCGGATAACAAATGGAAAACAGGACCTGCATATAAAGAGGGATTGCAAAGATTCAGAATACCCGAAAATACAATTACAGTGACGAAAATGCTTACCGGAATATGCCAGGTAATGATTTTCCGGAATAGCATATAGGCAAAACCGATCAGTAAGGCCAATGCCGCAACTTCACCCAAACTACCACCCATGTTTCCGATCAGCATGTTCTTGTAACCGATAAAACTTTCGGCCGATAATAAATCGGTAACGGATTGTCCGCTTTTCACCGCTTCTTTGAGCATAGCTAAAGGAGTGGCACCGGTTTGTGCATCGATATAAGATCCTGCAAATCCCTGAGCAAGCGGCCAGGTGGTCATTTGCACAGGGAAAGAGATAAGCAAAAATACACGGCCTACCAAAGCCGGGTTGAAAATGTTACACCCCAAGCCGCCGAAGCTCATTTTACCGATGCCGATTGCCACCAGGGCACCGATAACGATAATCCAGACCGGTAAGTTCGAAGGTACGTTGAAAGCCAGTAATACACCGGTAATCAAAGCTGAACCGTCGAAAATCGTCGGTTGCTGCTTGAGAAGAAACTTTTGAATTACATATTCAAAAAAGAGGCAAGCCACCACCGAAGTCAGGGTGACGATGATAGCTCCCATGCCGAAAAACAGCACAGAACAGATGAAAGCCGGAATGAGCGCTATAAGTACTCCATACATGTTCTTTTCGATAGAATCGCCACTGTGAACGTGCGGAGAAGGAGATATTAGTAATTTATTCATAATATTTGATCTACACCATTGACGTTATTTATTTCTTTCTACTACGGATCATAGCACCTGTCCGGGCTTTACCTAAACGGATATAGTCGAGCAACGGACGATCTGAGGGACAGGTAAAACTGCATGATCCACATTCGATGCAGTCCATGACTTTTTCTTCTTCCATACGTTCCAACAGATTGAATTGCGATAATTTCATCAGTAAATACGGTTCGAGCCCCATCGGGCAGGCAGAAACACATTTACCGCAACGGATACAATTACGCATGGGTCGGCGGGCCGCTTCCTTTTCGTTGATCAGCAATACACCACTGGTGCCTTTCATCACCGGTGAATCGATGTTTACCATCGTTCTTCCCATCATAGGACCTCCGCCGATCACTTTAGCCGTATCTTCAGGCATACCTCCGGCTGCTTCGATCAGCTTCGAAATCGGTGTACCGATACGGCAGAGGAAATTACCCGGATTTTTTACCGATTTACCGGTGACGGTGACTACCCGTTCGATCAGGGGTTTGTTTTTCATTACGGCCTCGTAAACCGCCAGGGCTGTTCCCACATTCTGTACAACGGCTCCTACGGCGATCGGAAGTGCTCCGGAAGGAACCGCCCGGTTGACCGTAGCCTGAATCAGTTGTTTTTCACCTCCTTGCGGATATTTCACTTTTAACGGACATATTTCTACGCCAAGTACTTTTCCGGCTATATCCTGCAAATGAGCTATCGCATCTTTTTTATTGTTCTCGATGCCGATAATAGCCCGTTTAACATCGATCGCTTTCATCAGAATTTGTACACCGATAATAATTTCTTCGGCTTTCTCGAGCATGATCCGATGATCGGCGGTCAGGTAAGGTTCACATTCCACTCCGTTGATAATCAATACTTCGGCTTTATTGCCGGGAGGAGGGGTCAGTTTTACCTGAGTAGGAAATGTCGCTCCACCCATACCGACGATACCGGCAGCAGCGATTGCTTTGACTATTTCTTCTTTCGATAAAGTAATATTATGTGCCGGCTTTTCCGACCGGTCGATTTCGGGTATCCATTCGTCGCCTTCCACTTGAATGGTGATGGCAGGTTTCGATAATCCGGCGGCATCGATGATGTTATCGATTGCCGATACTGTGCCGGAAACCGAACTATGTATGTTAGCTGAAACAAAACCTGAAGCTTGTGCTATCAACTGTCCGGTTTTTACTTTATCACCTTTCTGAACGATAGGGGTTGCCGGAGCTCCGATGTGCTGACCGAGCGGAATAATCACCTTTTCGGGAATAGGTAAGACCTGTATTTTCCCAGCTGCCGATAATTTATTTTCAGGTGGATGGACACCACCGATTTTGAATGTCTTTAACACAGCGTATAAGTTTTAGATTTTTAATTTTTACTATCTGTTTCTGGTGTTTTCTGTGCTTCTATAGACTCGACCTGAGGAGAAGCACTGACCGGTGCTTTACCTACCGGATCGGTTGCCGTTTGTCCGGAGGTTGCACAACTGTTAGTCGGTTTGATCGTGGTTTGCTGGTTTTTTTCAGCTTCGGTTTCTGTCTTCCGGGGAGGAAAGTTCACTTCGTGGATCGCTCCGGTAGGACATACGCCGACACACTTCCGGCATAGACGGCATTTACTGTAATCGATATAAGCCAGATTGTTTTCCACCGTAATTGCATCGAACGGACATTCCTTGGCACATTTCCCGCAACCGATACAAGCTGCTTTACAAGCTTTCCGGGCTACTCCGCCTTTGTCTTTATTGACGCAGGAAACAAATACCCGCCGGTCTTTCGGTCCTTTGTTGCGCAATTCGATGATGTTCCGGGGACAGGCTTTCACGCAGGCGCCACAGGCTACACATTTGTCATCGTCGACTACAGGCAATAATGTCGTAGAATCCATGTGTATCGCATCGAACGGGCAGGCTGCAACACAGTCGCCACATCCCAGACAGCCGAATCCGCAGGCTGTATCGCCGACATATAAGGAATGTTCGATGGCACAAGAACGGGCTCCGTCGTATTGGCTGGTGCGGGGACGGTTTTCACAAGTTCCGTTACATCTGACTACAGCAATTTTAGGCGCCTGGGCTTTTACTTCCCGGCCTAAGGCTGCTGCAACTTTATTCATGGTTTCTGCTCCTCCTACCGGACACAGGATACCTTCCATCGTTTCCGATTTTACGGCAGCTTCTGCTAATCCCCGGCAGCCCGGATAGCCACATCCGCCACAATTGGCCCCCGGAAGTAAGCCTTCGACAATGTCGATACGCGGATCTTCTTCCACCTTGAATTTTTGCGCTACGAAATAGAGTATCACCGCAGATACAACTCCAATAGCACATAACGAAATAATAGTAATAACTAGTGTACTCATGTTTTATATTTAATAGTTGGCTATTTTTTCAACGGTAAAATTAATTTTCCGGGCAATTTTATTCCGGCAGAAATACAGGATAATAAAATATCCGGCCAGTAGGATGAGGCTGCTGATCGCTGCGTATAGTTCACTACTTCCGGATTTCTCTAAAAAAAAGATGGTGGCGATAATCAATATGGACGGCATAATATAAGCCAGTAATACCGAGTAGAAGGCGTTATTTACCGATGCGTATACGATTACTTTGTCTCCCGGACGAAGCTCTTCCCTGGGACGTTGAGCCGTGATAACTTTTTCTTTCATATCGGCAATTCCGCAGGCACTTTTAGCATGACAACCCGAACAAGCAGAGTGACTGATAATACTCACCTCCAACGTTTGTGTAGAGATGCTTTTTACAATACCTTCATGTTGTACTCTGCTGCTTTTACCCATATTCCCTTTTTAAAACAGATGCAAAGGTAATATTTAAAGGTTAAAAGTAAAAGGTAAAAAGTTAATTTTAGCTAAGGATTTATCTGTTAGATCGGGATTATTTTGAAAGTATCGGATTGGAATCGGTTGGTAAAAGAAACTGGAAGTAAAAATATATTTATATTTGTAACTATTGTTGAATTAATGAGTTGGTAGATTGAATGTGGAAGATATTTATAAAAATAATATTATGGCTTATTTTGAAGGAACAGTTGAAGAATTTATGAGATTTCTCGGTGGATATGCGAGAAATCGGGTACAGTCTCTTACCTCTGCTTATCGTAAGAAAATAGGAAAGTGTGAGGAATGCGGTTCGCATACGAAACAGTTGGATGCAGCTCATTTGCACGGTAAAGAGCGGCTTGTGATTATTGGTGAAATTTTAAAGGATTTTACGGAAGACGGAGTGGTTAAGATAGATTTGAATGTTTTTCAGGAAATATTCGATCAGGCACATCAGCCGCCTGAAAATGTAATCCGGATCTTATGCAAACCTTGTCATCGTACATATGATCGCCGACCTGAGACATGTACAGCTGAGGATGAGCGGGAAACAGGGGAAGAAGGAAAATGGATGGTAAGCTATATACAGGAAACCGCTTTGAAAAAGAAAAAGGCACTTCTGATTCTGGAAGAGAAATTGGGGAAAGTATTGGATAATCAGACGACAATCTATTCAAATATTAATAACGTACAGTCTGTGTGGTGGTTAGAACCGACGCTTGAAAAAGTAAAAAGCGGATTCCATATGGTGCTTCATGACCAGAATTTGAAAAGACTACTGCTATTTCAGATTCCCGCAGGGGGGATTTACCAACCGGAAAATGTATTTAGTTTACGTACAGATAAAGATAAAGTGGCTGCTAAATTTATTATTCCGCTGGCCGA
The DNA here is from genome assembly GCF_000980295.1 of Odoribacter sp. N54.MGS-14. NCBI lineage: Bacteria > Pseudomonadati > Bacteroidota > Bacteroidia > Bacteroidales > Odoribacteraceae > Odoribacter > Odoribacter sp. N54.MGS-14. The sequence continues at coordinate 51,824 of NZ_LARL01000009.1, forward strand.
TTCGTTTAAAGACCGTTCCGGTTTTGATTTTACTCCTTATCTGATGGAGGAAGTGTACTATTGAACGTTGTTTCGATAAAAATGTCACATAACCGATCTTTTGAAAGAGTTATGTGACATTTATTTTAAGAAAGTCTTATTTCTTGCGCATGAAAATCTGAATCGGGACACCGGTAAATTTCCAGTTTTCCCGGATTTGATTTTCCAGATACCGCTTGTAGGGATCTTTTACATATTGCGGCAGATTGCAATAGAAAGCAAAAGAAGGGGCATGGGTCGGCAACTGGGTGATGTATTTGATTTTGACGTATTTCCCTTTAAGACTTGGAGGTGGATAATTTTCGATGGCCTCAAGCATGATCCGGTTGAGCTCCGATGTTTTTATTTTTTGAGTCCGGTTTGCATACACTTGCAGGGCAGCCTCCAATACTTTCAATAATCGTTGTTTGGTCAGGGCTGAAGCAAAGATGATATCGACATCTTTGAACGGAGCTATTTTTTCACGCAGGCTTTTTTCGTATTCGATCAGTGTTTTCCCGTCTTTTTCTACCAGATCCCATTTATTGACGACAATAACTACTCCTTTCCGGTTTCTTTCGATCAGATGGAAGATATTGAGATCCTGGGCTTCCATTCCTCGTGTCGCATCGATCAGAAGTATACACACATCCGATTCTTCGATGGCACGGATCGAACGCATGACCGAGTAAAATTCGACGTCCTCGCTTACTTTTGCCTTTTTACGTAATCCTGCCGTATCGACCAATAGAAAATCGTAACCAAAACGGTTGTAACGGGTATTCAACGTATCACGGGTCGTTCCGGCGATGTCCGTAACGATATTCCGTTCTTCTCCGATCAGGGCATTGATCGTAGAAGATTTTCCGACATTGGGACGTCCGACGATCGTGATTCGCGGAAGGTGGTCGGTATCTTCGATCGTATTCTCTTGAAAATGAGAGACGACCTGGTCTAACAAATCACCTGTTCCCGAGCCACTGACCGAAGAGATACAAAATAAATCTCCTTTTATTCCCAATCGGTAAAAATCTTGGGCTTCATAAAGCCGCTCGTGATTATCGACCTTGTTGGCTACCAGGTAAACCGGTTTATCGATATTCCGTAATAAACGGGCAAAATTTTGATCCAGGTCGGTCACTCCGATCTCGGCGTCTACCATAAAAAGAATGACATCTGCCTCGTCGAGAGCCAGAATGACTTGTTTATTGATCTCCTCTTCAAAAATATCGTCACTGTTGGAGACATATCCACCGGTATCGATGACTGAAAAATCCTTCCCGTTCCAGGACGATTTACCGTAGTTCCGGTCACGTGTCACACCGCTTTCTTCATTTACAATCGCTTTCCGTGTTCCGACAAGGCGGTTGAAAAGTGTCGATTTCCCTACATTGGGCCTTCCTACTATTGCTACTATGTTACTCATAAAATATAAAGTAAAAAGCTAAAGGCTAAAGGCTAAAAGCTAGGGCTGAAAATCGATCGGCCTATAGCTTTTAACTTTTAACCTTTTACTTTATTTGTTTGCATATCCGAAATTTTTTAACTCACTGTCTTTATTACGCCAGTCTTTCAGCACTTTGACGTATAAATTGAGAAATACTTTTTTACCGAAGAAGGCTTCGATATCGAGCCGGGCCTGGGTACCGACTTTTTTCAGGGCTTCTCCCTGGCTTCCGATGATAATCCCTTTTTGGGAAGAACGTTCTACATAGATGACAGCCATGATGTTGATCCGTTTGTCGTCTTCTTTAAATTCTTCCACTTCCACTTCTACGGAATAGGGTACTTCTTTGTCGTAATACTGCAAAATTTTTTCACGGATAATCTCGTTCACAAAGAACCGGGAAGGTAAATCGGTCAGTTCGTCCTTGGGGAAAAAAGGTTCACCTTCGGGTAATAATTCTACAATCCGTTTGTATAAATTGTCGACATTGAAATTCTCGGTTGCCGAAAGAGGAAAAATTTCTGCCCGGGGAATCAGGCTTTTCCATTTATCGAACAGTGCTTCTAATTTCTCTTGAGTGGTAAGATCTATTTTATTGATAACCAACAATACCGGGATGTCCGATTTATTGACTTTATCGATAAAATCCAGGTTTTTCTCTATGTTTTCGACTACATCGGTTACATAAAGAATGATATCGGCATCGACTAAAGCCGATTTAGAAAATTCCAGCATATATTCCTGCATCTTATAGCTGGGCTTTACCACTCCCGGAGTATCCGAAAATACAATCTGATAGTCGTCGGTATTTACGATTCCCTTGATCCGGTGACGGGTAGTTTGTGATTTGGAGGTGATAATAGAAATTTTCTCTCCGACCAATCGGTTCATTAAAGTAGATTTCCCTACATTCGGATTTCCTACGATATTGACAAATCCAGCTTTATGCATATTCGGTTTCGATATTATGGTTTTATCCGGCAAAGATAGCGATTTATACGGAATTTTAATACTTTTGCTACCTACTGAAAAAAAATAAAAAAAATGATAATAGGTTCATTAACACAGACGAAACGATTTGAAATTCTGCATCCCGATTTCAAAAAGGTATTCGAATATGTTCGGTCGGGGGATTGGCAGCAGGTGACTGCCGGGAAAATAATACTTGAAGAAGATAAAATTTGGGTGAATGTGGATGAAGTGACGGGGAAATCCAGGGAAGCGGCGAAACTGGAAGCACATAACCGGTTTATCGATATCCAGATCCCCTTATTGCAGGAGGAAACTTTCGGGTGGGAAGAGCGGGGCCGCTTGGCGATGGAAGAAGAAGAAGGCTATCAGGTACAAAATGATATCCTGTTTTATCAGGAACGGCCTGCTTTGTATTTTACGCTGCCGGTTGGAGACTTTGTGATCTTTTTCCCGGAAGATGCTCATGCTCCTTGCATCGGGAACGGTAAAATGAAGAAAATGGTGGTTAAAGTTAAATTATAGATTAACAATCGGGAGAGATTTGCGTATGGAAAGGCATAGTTTTTGCTATGTGATGTTAGATAATTAAAAACAATTTAAAGTATGAAAAAATTATTTACACTAGTTGTTGTTGTTTTGATGGTGGTCGGTGCAAAGGCACAGACGGAAATTGTAGTCGGACCGAAAGTCGGTTTGAATATGACCAATATTTCGAATTTCGATAAGAAAAATAAACTGAGTTTCCATGTGGGTGGATTCGCTGAATTCAGGTTTAACGATTATCTTGCTATCCAGCCCGAATTGGTGTATTCAAGACAAGGAGCCCGGGATAAAGTCAATGGCGATAAACTTAAATTGCGGGCTAATTACCTGAATATTCCGGTATTGGCCAAGTTATATGTGTTGGATGAATTGAGCGTCGACCTGGGACCGGAGTTCGGTTTTGCCCTGAATGCTAAAGCAAAGTATAAAGACGACGGTACGACGGTCAAACATAAAATGAATGATATAAATACACTGGCCGTGAATTTTGCTATCGGGCTTTCTTATAATTGGGATGATTTTATGTTCTCGGCCCGTTATAATCTGGGGTTGAGTAATGCTTTCGATAAGGATAATTATAATGGGAACAATAAAAACCGTGTATTCCAGCTGTCGGTTGGATATCGGTTAGGTGGATTGTTCTAGGATAAAATGAATCGGTCATATAAAAAGCTCCCGGCACATCACCGGGAGCTTTTTTATGGTTTTCAGCCCTTTCAACTATTTTTTCCTTTCAATAAATCCCGGATTTCGGTCAGCAATTGTTCTTCTTTACTTGGAGCCGGTGGAGGAGTGGGCTTAGTTTCTTCTTTTCTTTTCATACTGTTGATCAGCTTGACGAATAAGAAGATAGAAAAGGCGATAATCAGAAAATCCAGGGCTGTATTGATAAAATTGCCGTAATTGATACTGACGGCTTCAGTGACTTTTCCTGTAACGGCATCGGTATGTGCATGTTTCAGGACGATTTTCAGACTTTCAAACTTTACTCCTCCGATCAGCAGTCCGATCGGGGGCATAATGATATCGCTTACCAGAGAAGAGACGATCTTACCGAAGGCGCCTCCGATAATGATACCGACAGCCATGTCTACAACATTGCCACGCATGGCAAAAGTTTTGAATTCTTTTAAAAAGCTCATATTGGTCTTATTTTGGGTGTTTATTTACTGATTTTTGATTGGTCTCACTTTTTGTCCTTCCTGGATGGAAGCTATTCCGGCTATAATAATCAGATCGTCCGGGTTCAAGCCAGCCTCGACAAGGATGTGATCGTTGTATTTTTTTATCCTGACTTGTTGACGATGAGCTGTATGGCTTGCCGGGTCGACGATCCATACATATTCCTGATGGTGTGCTTCTTGTAAGGCACTGGCCGGAAGGACGAATTTGTCGGATATCATATTGTCGACTTCAACGATCACTTTACACGAAAATCCTGGAAATACATTTTGCCGATACGGGGCGAACTGTTTGTCCGTAATAAGTAGAGTCACCGGTATCCCCGAACCGTTCGAGGAATAGATATACTCTTTGACCTCTGTCGTGAAAAGTTTTCCTTTTTGGGAATCGAATTCGACATAGATCTTTTTCGGGATGTCGAGTAGTTGGATACTGGTTTCGGGAAGCATGAAATTAACTTCGATGTCTTTAGGATCTATCAGACGGACGATCGATTGCCCGGTAAGTATTTCTTCGTGATTCTCGACGAAGCGTTGTTCGATAAACCCGTCGAATGGTGCGGTCAGTACGGTGTAATCCAGAGTACGCCGGGCCATATTCAGGGCTGAAGTGGCCTGAATATAATCGGTTTGGGCTATTTCCAGGTTTTGTTTGGCTACGGCATTGGCAGCATAGAGGCGCTGATTACGTTCGTAGATAGATTCGGTTGTTTTATAATTGGCTAAAGCGGTTTGATATTGCCGTTGGTAATCATAGGGATCGATTCGGGCGATCACCGTTCCTTTTTTTATTTTTTGGCCGGTGTTGACATTGACTTCGGTCAGGGTACCCGGCAAACGGAAGGCCAGTATACTGAAATTCCGGGCTGTTACGGTTCCGGTATATTGATGGTCGAAAGTGCCTAAGGCTTCGACTTTTATCACCCTTACCGGCCGGGGCAGCTCGGAAAGAGTAGCTTTTTTTTTTCCCTGACACGCCAGACAAAAAGAAAGTATCGATATGAAAACCAGGTAACGAAATTTCATCGTAAAAATCGTAAATGTTTTTTCATTTTTACGATGAAAGTCACCTCACTGGTTGCAAGGAAAGAGATATATTTACTGTTTTTTAGTATTTAAAACTGCTTCCTCCTAAAAATTCCCGGATGATCGAGGTCGGTGGAATTTCACGGGTCGGTACAGCCCGGATGTAAGAGAAAAATTTCAATAAGCGTAAAGCCTTGGAATGTTCGGGGTGCTGTTGGGTTACTTCCCGGAGTAAAGGTTCTGCCTGTGTTTTTAATGCTCCTAATTCATAAATCAAAGCAGAATTGAAGATCGCGTCGGCTTCTTCCTGGTAGGGTACGATATGTTTTTGTTCGCCCAGTAATACACTTTCCCAACGTTTCAGGGTATCGAGGGCGGAATAATTCCGGTATTTGTAATCGCGTACCATACGCCGGATCAGACGATTATCTGTAGGATTGATCAGGTTGTGATTATCGATAGCGATAGAGGTCAGCGCAGAAACGAATATCTTGAAAAGGGTTTCCGGCGGCAGCAACCGGGTGAGTTGGGGATTCAGCCCATGAATACCTTCGACGATGATCACATTGTTCCGGGCGATTTTTAGCTTTTCACCGTCATAATAACGTTGTCCGGTTTCGAAAGAGAATTTAGGAATTTCGACTTCTTCCCCTTTTAGTAACCGTTGTATATTATCCGTAAAGGTGGCGATATCGAGGGCATCGATAGACTCATAATCGTATTCCCCTTTTTCGTCTCTCGGAGTAAATTCGCGGTTGACGAAGTAATTGTCCAGAGAAAGATTGACGGGTTTCATACCATTGACCATCAGTTGTATGGCCAATCTTTTGCTGAACGTGGTTTTCCCGGACGAAGAAGGACCGGAGACCAATATCACTTTTACCTTTTTATGCCGGGCCTTGATTTTATCGGCGATAAGCGAAATTTTTTTCTCGTGGAGCGCTTCGCTGATTTTGATCATAGGACCTGAATATTTCAACTCCACGATTTTGTTCAGATGCCCGATATCGGTCACTTCAAGGATTTTTCCCCAGCGTTTGTATTCACTGAATACCTGATACAACTTATCTTGTGGAATGACAGGCAGTACCCGGGTCGGATCGGTCCGGTCGGGAAGTTGCAATAGCATACCTTCTTTATAGGGGATCAGACCGAATGTTTTCAGACAACTGGTCGAAGGAGCCAGGGTCCCATAAAAATAATCGGGAAGATCGTTCAGATAATAAAGGGAAGTGAAAAGTTTTCCCCGGGTTTCCATTAAGTCTGCTTTATCTTTCAACCCTCTTTTTCTGAAAATAAGAACTGCTTCGTCGGTAGGGATTTCTTCCCGTACAATCGGATAGTCGGCTTGAATGATTTCTTTCATTTTATTTTCCAGTTCGGAAATGATTGCCGGAGTCAGTACGATTTCTTTGTTGACGATCCGGCAAAAAATGCCGTTCGAAATAAAATATTCGGCCCGAAGTGTTTTCTTCGGAAATAATTGGGCTACAGCTTGATATAGTACGAAAATCAACGAACGCGAATAAATGCTGTATCCGTCCAGGGTCGTGACATCGATGAAGTTGACCCGCAGAGGGGTCATTACAACGAACTGCAAGTCCTGTAACTGATTATTGACCAAAGCCCCGAGGATGTGATTATGGTTTTCCGGGAAGATGATCTTTTTTACATCTCTAAGTGTAGTGCCTAACTCTATTTCGTATTCCTGGTGTGTATTTTCACAAGTAATATTGACTGTCCTCATATTTATACATTTAATGCTTAGCTAAAGTAATAACAAAAAATGTATAAACAAATACCGTGCCTCATCTAACGTGATTTTTATTATTTGTACAGTTCTTTTTTCTTAGGGATACTGATCGTGTAAGTTTTGTGTCGTGGATTTTTTAAATCGGTTTTCCGGAGCCAGGGGTTGAAACGCTTCAGGGTTTTATAGGTAATCCCTTGCTCTTGCGCAAAATCGGCCCAGCTTTTGACAGGACCTTTCACTTCTACTGTTTCTGTTTTTTCGAAAGTATAAACGGTATTTACTTTAAAATTGTACAGTTCGGGATGATTCATAATCTGTTTCAGGGCCAGAATCCGGAATACATAACGTTCCGTTTCCTCTCCCAACAGGAGATTGTAATAATTCGTTTCTTTCTGGAGGTCCATTTGCCGGGAAATCATAGCTGCGCCTGCATTATACGCAGCTGCAGCCAGTGTCCACGAACCGAATTTCTCATAAGCTTTTTTGAGATAGGCGGCAGCGGCTTCTGTCGATTTTTCGATGTGATAGCGCTCGTCTACTTCATTATTGATTTCCAAACCGTTTTCCTTTCCGGTACCTTTCAGAAACTGCCATACTCCGACTGCTCCGGCAGGTGATTGGGCCTGAGGGTTCAGACGGCTTTCGATGACCGCCAGGTATTTGAAATCTTCCGGGATACCGTTCTTTTCCAAAATCGGTTCCATCAGTTGGAAAACCCGGGGAGCCGTTTGTAGAATCTGAATGGTATGTGAATGTAAATAAGAATTGACGATCAGTTCTTTCCGAAGTGCTTCCTGTACATCCAGGCGTTGCAACGGTACGGTCTCTCCGGCAAAAGTCAGGGCCTCGGGCATATAGGCATCGCTATAATAACCTGAAGTTGAGGATTGAACCGGAGTAGAAGCCGTTGCGATCGGTGAATTACTTTTGCAGGCAATAAACAATAATCCGGCTACATTCAAGAGTGTGATAATGACACAGATATAGATTACCGTATTTTGTCTTTTCATTGTAGATTTATAAATTTATATTTGTACGTGCAAAGTTAATAAAAAGATTAGAAAATAATGATTAGGAATAACGATTAGAGCTCCCAAGAGCAACTCAGTAACTCAACAACTCAGTAACTCAACAACTCAGTAACTCAACAACTTTTATGAATAGGTATAATTTTGATCAAATGATTGACCGTCGGAACACCGATTGTGTGAAATACGACGGTTTGCAGGATGTTTTCGGGTGTGCGGATCTGTTGCCGATGTGGGTGGCCGATATGGATTTCCGGGTTCCCCCGGAGGTGCAGGAGGCAGCACGTAAATGTTGTGAACAGGGGATTTTCGGTTATACGTTCCGTTCGGATGATGGTAAGGATGCTTTTCGTAATTGGGTGAAACAGCGGTATAGTTGGGAGGTAAAGGAAGAATGGTTGTCTTCCAGCCCCGGGATTGTTACTTCACTGGCGATTTCTGTCCGGGCTTTTACTAAGTCCGGCGATAAGGTGATGATTATGACTCCGGTATATCCTCCGTTTCATGCCGTAGTAAAGGATAATGGCCGCGAATTGGTATGTTGTCCTTTAATAAGAGATACCGAAAAGTATGTGATCGACTGGGAATGCTTCGAACAGGGGTTACAAAAAGGAGTGAAAATGCTCATTCTGTGTAATTCTCATAACCCTGTCGGACGGGTGTGGACCCGTGAGGAATTGGCAAGGATCGGAGAATTGTGCTGCCGTTACGATGTCCTGATTCTATCCGATGAAATTCATGCAGATCTGGCTTTGTTCGGACATCGGCATACGGTTATGGCTTCTGTGTCGGAGGAGATCGCTGCCCGTACGCTGACCGCTATGGCTCCGAGTAAGACTTTCAATATCGCCGGTATGATGAATTCGGTGATTATTGCTTCCAACCCTGAGATTCTGGAGGTATACAATCGTGAATTAACGACTTTGCACCTGGACTTGGGAAATATCTTCGGACACGTTACTTTGAAAGCGGCCTATCGGTATGGGGCCGGTTGGTTGGAGGAACTGACCCGGTATCTGGAAGGGAATGTACAGTTCGCTTTGGATTATTTCGAGAGAGAACTACCACAGATCAAAGTATTGAAACCCGAAGGTTCGTTTTTATTGTGGCTGGATTTCCGGGGGACCGGTTTGTCGCATGAAGCCTGTGGAGAACGATTGGTGAAGATAGGAAAAGTCGGACTGAACGACGGTCTGGAATTCGGTGAAGAGGGCAGGGGATTCCGCCGGATGAATATCGGATGTCCCCGTTGTGTTTTGGAAGATGGCCTGGAACGGATAAAAAGAGCTTGTCTGTAAATTTTTTGTAAAGGATTATTTATGCAAAACAAAAATGAATGTCTATAAAGTTTTTTCTGTACAGATTTTAATTTTTGGAAATAAGTAGGGAAAGAAAGGTACTGACGGGAGAGTGGGGAGGAAAAGAGGGTAAAAGCAGGGCAGCCCTTGATTTTCAGATAGAATCGGGTGAGGATTATCTGTTGAGTTCCGCTTCCAGCATTTTTTTCAATTCGGGGTTGGAAGGCCGGGGAGCATCTGCTGAGACAATGTTGCCTTTTTTGTCAAAGACCATGAAACGGGGAATACCGTTGATTTTATAGTCTTTTGTGATTTTGCTCCAGCCATTGGCTAAGAGTTGGATACCTTTTAACCCCTCTGTTTCGATGAAATCCAGCCATTTTTGTTTGTCTTTCGCTTCATCGACAGAAACGCCTAAAAAGACCACATCGGTGCCGTGCATCTCCTTCTTCAGGTTTTTCAGATGGGGGGATTTCCTTCCGGCAGGGGCTGCACCAGGTGGCCCAGACGTCTACCAGTACCACTTTCCCCTTGAAGTCGGACAGCGATACTCTATTGCCTTCCACGTCGGGGTAGGTAAAATCCGCCGCCGGGGAACCGGCTTTGGTGTCATACAGAGGAGCTCCTAACGCTTCGATACGTGCTTTGAGAGAGGGCGTTACAAAATATTTGCCGTATTTTTCCATACCTGCCGAATATTGTTCGTAGGATCTATATCGGCGAAACTCATTGTTCTGCAGATATTCGCCTATCAGATGGTCGTTGTGTAAAAAGGTAATCACATCGTCCGGATTATATCTCTCTTTTTCCCCTGACTCCCGGTTGGTAAACTCGGCGTACACGCCCGGCATTCTGACCCCTTCCGGAAATTGCGATACGACATCCGTCGTATATTTCTGCGGTGAGGCAATGTGTTTGTAGTACTCCGGCCACATGAACTTTTCGGGATGCTTGTCACGGGGTGTGGCGAGGAAGAGCAGCGCATAGAAATCCGTGGAATAATCCACCTATATTTTCGTGCAGGATGATATTCAGCTCACGTTGGCCTGTATATTTTGCTTCCTGCGAAAGCATACCGACGAAAGAAAATATCAGTGTCGGATCGGTTCCGGCAGGTAAAGTTAATTCGTAGTGGCCGTCGTTGTCCGAAACGACACCGATATTGGTTCCTTTGATCCGTACCGTCACGCCGGGTAGGGGACTGCCTTTGCTATCCGTCACTTTCCCTTTGATCACCGTTTTTTCCTGTGGGGCGGCAGCATCTGCTTGCTTGACCACAATATGATTACTGTTCAATATATAGGTGAGACCCAGGGGATTCAATAATTCATCCAGCACTTTGCGGATGTCTTCCTGCCGGGCTTCGACATCCACTTTCCCTTTTGAGTCGGTGAGCAGGGTATTGTACAAAAATTTCAGTCCGGTCTGGGCCTCTATCCGGTTGAAAACTTCTTCCAGAGAAGTTTGTTTCAGATGTAGGTCCAGTGTATACTGTTGGGAATACACTTTCCCCTGGACACCACACACGAGTGTCAGCATAAAGAATAGCACACATTTCATCATTCTGCTTACTTGTTGCAAGCCACCGGAATCTTTCCAATCCGGCAACAACCGATTGTTTTTTTTCATAAATTTGTTGTGTTAAAACGATTTGTAAATTGTTTATACAAGTTTGCAACCGGTTCTTGTGCAAGAAGAAGCGGTTGCTTTTTTTATTTTCTCCTGACAATAACCTCCTTTCCTTTTATGTCGAATGTAAGTTCGTCCATCAGCTCGAAGGTGTGCAAGACCTCCCGGATGGAAGCATGACGATTGATTTTCCCCGTGTAAAGAATAGATTTCAATGCTTCGTTCTGATAATGGGTGTCGAACAGATACCAGCGTCCCAGTGTTTTCATGACCTCTTCCAGGGGTTGCCGGTAAAAGGCAAACACACCGTCTTTCCAGGCTGTATAATAATTCACGTCCACGGTCTGCTGCGACAGTGTTTTCCGGGTAGCGTCGTAATACCCCTGTTCGCCCGGTTTCAGGACGATCCATTGTTCCGTAGTGCCGATCCCCATCGATACGGTTCCGCTGATCAAGGTGGTCGCTTCGTTCGTGTCGTCGGGGTACGCCTTGACATTGAAGGAAGTACCTGTCACTTTTACCGCCGAGTGTTCCAGGCAAACCAGAAAGGGAGAACGGGGATCACGCTTCACGTCGAAATAAGCTTCACCACTGAGATATACGATTCTTTCACTCCCCGGAACGAATCGGTCAGGGAAGCGCAGACGGCTCTCGGCATTCAGGAATACAGTCGTGCTGTCGGGCAACAGAAAACTGAATTCTCCACCCCGGGGTACTTCCAGACAGTGGTAAACAGGTTGGTCTCCGTTTGCATCTCCGCAAGCGGCTTGAATGACCACCCGTCCCTGATCGTTATGCAACTTCATTTGCTGTATTTCCGTTTGCCGTAGTGTATCCAATAATACTGCTTCGCCTGAAGGGGTAATCAGCCGGGCCATGCGTTTTCCGGGATATATAGAGGTCTCCTCGCTGGCTAAGGGGAGAGAAACAGGAATCTTGTTATACCGGTAGACTGCCAGTCCCCCGAAAAGAATAGCGACAGAAGCTGCTGCTACCAGCCACCACCGGCGGTTGCGCCGCATGTTTCTTTTACGGACCACCTGTTGCCACCCTTCCCCGGGGTCGTAGCATCCGATTTTGGACAACAATTCATCCTGCCGTTCATCGTTACACCATTTTTGGAAATAAACCCGGTGTTTTTCAGATTGTTCCAGCCAGTTGTCCAGTTCTTTTTTCTCCGGTTCGGATAGTTTCCCAGCCCAATGACCCAGAATAAGCCGGATAATAGTAGTGTCGTTTTTTACTCCCATTTTGCAACCATTTTGTATTATTACACGATGATATGCAAAAAGGGGTAAATGAAAATGAATTTTTTTTATTTTACCGGGGACTTCGGATTAATTAAGGAAAAAGTAACCGAAATCACAGACCGAATAATAAGGCGAACAGCGGGTACAACTCTTGCAGATTTTTTCGCAGTATCTGTTTGCCCCGTTTCTTTTGGGCTTTTACCGTTTCAATACTGATTCGCAGGGTTTGGGCCGCTTTCTCGTTATTCATCCCCTCGAAATAGCACAATTCGAATACTTTACGGCATTCCCGGGGTAATTTTTCTATTGCTTTTCTCAGCCGGCTGAAAATTTCCGTTTCGATCATCCGGCATTCGAATTCGTCCTGTTCTCCTTCATGTTTCAGATAACTCAGGTAGTGTTCCCGCGAAAGACGGTTGCGTAAATGGTTCAGACAATCGTTTTTTATGGTCAGATATAAAAAGTTTTTCAGATGTTGCTCACTTTGGAATGCCTGTCGCTTTTCCATTAAGCGGACAAAAACCTCCTGAACGATGTCCCGGGCCGTTTCATCGTCCTGTACATACCGAAAGGCAAAATAACACAGCGAACTATACCAGGAAGTAAAGATTTTTTCTACTTCATAGGCATATGTCTTTTCCATACTCATGCTTTCGTCGTTAGTTATCTGTTGCGCGACTTTTATGCAAAGATAAAGTATTCCGCTTGATTCGCAAAAGCCACCGGCTGAATCCCGTATCAAAAATACTAAATTTCTACATGTTCAGATTTTCTTACGCTGCCAGGAAGCGAATCTCATGAAAAGCCAGGACACCAGACCGATGAGGGCTCCATAAGTAAATTCACTGGTCCATACCCATTCTACGCGGGTGGATATGTAGGAAGCGAAAAACCAGACAGAAAAGGTGTAGGCGATCAGTACGACAGATTCCAGTATCAACGCATTGGTCGTATTACCTGTACCCGATACGGCTTCGAACAGTGGAATTCCGAAGCTCATAGCGATCGAAGCACAGCAGATAACCAGCAAAGAAGGAATAGAGGCATCGGCTAAGACCAAATCGTCGGTGTAGATAGACAGCACCGTATGAGGGATAAACAAACAGCATAAGAGTACCGGCAGAATGGCGATCAGCCCTTGTCCGATCGTTTTGAAGACGGTCGGCATCACTTCGTTTTGTTTCCCTTCGCCGATCAGGCGGCTGGTGAGCGTATTGGCCGTTGCACCGAAAGCAAATACGGGGATCATAACGAGCATATAAACACTTCTCACAATACCGGACACCGCAATCGGTGTCTCGCCCATATGTTCGACCAGAGCGAAGAAAATAAACCATGTCCCGAAAGAAAGTAACTTTTGGATCATGGTGGGAAAAGCCAGTTTCAGAACCGATTTCATCAGCCAGCCTTCCAGTTTATGAAAATAGAATAAGGAATAAGTTTTTAGCGGAAGCTTGACGAGCGTATACCCGATAAAGAAAAATGTAGCGGATATTTCGGCACATACAGAAGCGAGTGCTGCACCACCGACACCCATTTCGGGGAAACCCCATTTACCGAATATCAGGACATAATCGAGGAATATATTCACCATAGCCATGATGGCTGTCGTGAAACTGATGACTTTGGTATCGGACAGCCCGATATATAAAGAACGGAACAAAAAATTAAAACATACAAAAATAATACCGTAATGCCGGTAATCCATATATTCTACTGCAGCGGCGTAGATATTAGGCGACTGGATGATCCGGGCCAGAATATCGTTGGTGAAATAATGTTGTATCAGAAACAGACCTGTAGACAGAAAAAGCACGAAAAACAACCCGTGCTCGAAAATCACTCCGATCCGGTCCAGACGCCCTTCACCCAGGCGGCGGGCAACGATGATCTGTATACCGATGGCGAATCCCCAGGCTAAAGTCGAATAAATATAATAATAAATACCTGCCATCATCGAAGCTCCCAAAGCGACAGCACTGACCCGTCCCAGAAAAGCCGTATCGGTTAAGGCGATCAGGGTTTGTGCCAGATTTCCGAAGATAATCGGAAGGGCTATCGTCCAGATGATTTTATTTTTTACAGAGCTTCTCATGTGCTGTGGGAACGATTAGAAAGCTTCGGTCATATTCATATAAATACCCCATTTCTGTCCGGGTTCTTTGCCGATATCCAGACGGAAATTTTTGCGGGGTTGTAACTGAATACGAAGTCCGATACCATAGTTGAGTTTCCATTTATCCCAGTCGGCCGGGGTTTTTCCGATCGTACCCGTACCGATCCAGGCAACCCCTCCGAACTTCGACCAAAAGGCGCCCCGGGCATAAGCTTCCTGCGACATAAACATGTGCCGGTATTCGATAATGCCGTAAGCCATCGATTTATCCCGGTATTTACCCCAGGCGTAACCGCGCAGATCGAAGGGATTACCGAAATTCGGCAGTTCGCTGTAAGGGACGTTATCCATACCGATCTGGGTTTTGGCTGTCCAGGCCAGCGTGCTCCGGCGTTTGAAGACCTGACGGAATTGGCGGTATTCCAGTTCCAGCATTTCATAATTGTAATTTCCGCCCAGATATTTCCCGTACAGGGTTCCCATTGCGCTTAGGAATACGCCCTCGAAAGGGGTAGCGACATCATCCCGGGTATCGTACTGGAACAAAGCACCTATTCCGATATTGTGATAACGGTTACCATATTTCAGGATGGCCGGATTGGTTTTCATCCAGTCGGCCAAGGATTTCGTATAATTATAGTTGAAATCCAGAAGTGTACCTACGTATATATTCGGTTTCACTTCCCACACAAAACGGGGAAAGAACTGCACGCTGGCTTTATGAAAGGTCACCGAATCCTTATCGTAACGGTCCTTTAGTTCCTCGGCTTTTTTGATTTCATCATAGCCGACGCCATAAAAATTGGCCGGTTCGGTACGATAACCGTATTTGATGTAAATACGGAATTTATTTTCATTGAAAAACAACGTACCGGCTCCTGCTGCGACGAAAGTCCCGTTGATAGAGATATTGAAGCCTACCGGGATAAAAGACCGTTGGCTGATGGTATCGTCGGGGTTCATCCGGAAAGTCATCAACATGGCGCCACCGACTCCCAGCGAAGCTTCGGGGTTATAGGAAGGACCTCCAAGAATGGAGAGCCATACTTTTTTATGGGCACGGATCGAATCGCGCCTTTGCTGGCGGGCAAATTGTTTCAGTTGGCGTACGGTCCAGGTCTCGGTCACAACGACGGTATCTCCCGGTGTCGTGATTTTTACAGAATCTTGCTGTGTAAATGCAGGGATCGCTACCAACAGTAGCAGGACAAGAAGTAATAGTTTCATAGTTGTTCTTAAATGTGCCAAATTTACTTCAAAATTTGTGCCAATCGGAATTATATGTGTTAATTTATATTATGACAATGATATACCAATGGCTATCGACTCTATCGGATAAAAGAGGTTACTAATCTATTATCAGATTACGAAACGGATATCATTTAGGTTTTATATTCACATCTGGTTCTGATCGGTTCGTTTTCTCAGATTATATCTATAATAACCTTATTATACAAAAATAGGATAAAATAAAAAAGTGGTTACCCTCATTTCGGGAATAACCACTTTTCAATATAAGCTACTTCGAATAATAGATTTCTTGTTTTTTGTACTAATATACAAACTTATAGGCGATATCATTAAATATGACATATCCGGCGTTGTCCTTTGTGAATGTTGTTACATAAGGATGAGTCCTTGGCATTGGAGGTGCTTCTTCCCATTCGTCTGTCAAGTAATTATAACGACAACAATACCAATAAGGTGGAGCTGCATCTAATCCTAATTCTCCTCCTACAATATAAGCATATTCCTGTCCGTCGATAGTTAAAAAGAAGCATAGGAACGTGTAATTCCCGGATATCTATCAGGTAAAAGAGTATTTAACGGTATAAAGCGAAACTCTTCCGGGTTGAATTTATAAACATCCCGGCTATATTCGTGAGCATTATGACCGAAACAAAGATAGACGGTTCCGTTGAGTTGAGATCTGCCTAAGCCTACATAAGCTTTATTTTCGATTACGAAAGCAATGGCCCCGATTTTTGAATTCCCTGGAAAGTCCTTCATTTTATCCCATCCGATGTAGTCTGTCGTTCTTTTATACTGCCATAGATTATTGCTGTGAGAATTCTCACAATCATATTTATTTTTATGATTTATATTTGGCATATTTGAATATGACCATTATAATTTTTACTTTTGAATTCATTGGTCTTAAAAAACTTTGTTGATACATAACAATTATTAAATTATTGGCGGACTGTGAATAAGTTTTGGAATATTAATTTTAATTTTGCAAAAAAAATAAAGGAAGACAGTATTAATAATGAGATTCTAAGCATAAAAGTTTTAAGAATTGTCAGTTCCTTATCAACTATTGAATCATTAAAAAATATGATTTTTAAGTTTGCGGGATATTCTTGTTGAATTTAAGACTGATGAATCAGTTGAATGTGTTGTAATAAATTAAGATGATGACGATAGAAGAACAAGTAAACGATGGTATTAAAAATGCCATGAAAGCTCACGATAAAGTTCGGCTGGAGACGATGCGTAATATCAAGAAAGTGATTTTGGAAGCCAAAACCCGCCCGGGGGCCAATGACCGGATCGATGATGCCGAATGTATCAAGCTGATTCAAAAATTAGCCAAACAGGGGAAAGAATCGGCAGAAATTTACAGACAACAGGGCCGCGAAGATTTGTACGAGCAGGAGAGCGGGCAGGTGGCCGTGCTCGAAGAATTCTTACCGAAACAACTGGATGAAGCTGAACTGACTGAAGCTTTGAAAGCTATCATTGCCGAAGTGGGTGCTTCTTCTGCCAAAGATATGGGAAAAGTGATGGGCACCGCTACCAAAAAATTGGCCGGTCTGGCCGACGGTAAAGCGATCTCGGCTAAAGTAAAGGAATTGCTGGGGTGAGCACGTAAGGATCGTTGAATATAAAGTTTCCCGATTTTATTTAGGAATATTCAGTAAATGTCCCTATAAAATACAATGGCATATGAAGATGCCCCAGTATAATCACTTCATATGTCAT
>NZ_LARL01000107.1:0-5880 GCF_000980295.1 Odoribacter sp. N54.MGS-14
ATGACATATGAAGTGATTATACTGGGGCATCTTCATATGCCATTGTATTTTATAGGGACATTTACTGAATATTCCTAAATAGCTTTTTTTTGAAAATGTTCCCTCAGTTTCCGGATGGCACTGTATTTGAGGGTTTTTACCGTGTTGACTGAAACATCCAGCAAACGTGAGATTTCCTTATTTTCCAAACCGGATAAGGCCAGACGGATGATTCGGGCACTTTGTTCCGGTAGCTGGCCGATAGCGGTCAGCAACATCTGGTTGGTTTCTTCTTCGATGAATAAATTGAAAATCTGGGGTTCCTCGGATTCCGGGTTTTCGAGGCGGGCATAACGGTTGTTTTCCCTTTCGATGCCCCGGAGATAATTCAGGGCTTCATTTTTAACCGAGACAAAGAGAAAATTCTCTATCGATTCGATTGTGTTGTATTTTTCCTGGTTTTCCCAGTAGCGGATGATGATTTCCTGAACAATATCCTGGGCGACAGCTTCCGATTTGACGAACTTTAGGGCAGAAGTATATAAAGCCGCATAATGCTTGCGGATAAAATTTTCCAATTCTGCATATTCTTTCATGGGCTGTGACCTTCATTTGGCAAGACAAATATAGTGATTAAAATCATCCCGATTTGTGGAATCAGGAAATAATCGGTAACTTTGTTTTGGAAAACAATTAAAAATCCGCAAGCATGGGCGACAAGATATATCCGATAGGCATTCAGAATTTCGAGAAAATCCGCAACGAGGGTTATTACTATGTCGATAAAACGGCTTTAATTTACCGATTGGTGAAAACGGGCAGTTATTATTTCCTCAGCCGTCCGCGCCGTTTCGGGAAAAGCCTGCTGATTTCCACGCTGGAAGCCTATTTCCTCGGGAAAAAGGAGTTGTTCGAGGGGCTAGCAATGGCGCAGCTGGAAAAGAATTGGATACGCCGCCCTGTGTTACATCTTGATCTGAATATCGGGAAATATGATGCTCCGGACAGTTTGGACAAAATCCTTGAGGAAGCCCTGTCCAAATGGGAGATTACGTACGGCACCGGTGTCGGGGAGACGACCCTCGCCCTACGCTTCAAGGGTATCGTGGAACGTGCCAGCCAGCAATCCGGTCAGCGGGTAGCCATCCTTGTCGATGAATACGACAAACCGCTTTTGCAAGCCATCGGCAACAAAGAGTTGCAATCCGCGTATCGCAACACGCTGAAACCTTTCTACGGTGTGCTCAAAACGATGGACGGCTACATACAATTCGCCATGCTGACGGGAGTAACGAAATTCGGCAAAGTGAGCGTGTTCAGCGACTTGAACAACTTGATAGATATTTCCATGGACGCACGCTATGTTGCCTTATGCGGAATTACCGGAAAAGAAATTCAGGACAATTTCGAGGAAGATTTACACGAGTTAGCCGAGGCGCAGAAAATGACTTACGAGGAAGCCAAAGCCGAATTGAAAGCCTGTTATGACGGTTATCATTTTGTGGAAGATTCCGAAGGCATATACAATCCTTTCAGCCTGCTCAATACTTTCTTCAAAATGAAGTTCGGCAGTTACTGGTTTGAAACGGGGACACCGACTTACTTGGTGGAATTGCTCAGGCGCTACCACTACGACTTGGAACGCATGGCAAACGAGGAAACCAACTCCGATGTGTTGAATAGCATTTACGGCGACGAGCAGCCGATACCCGTTATTTTCCAAAGCGGGTATCTTACGATAAAAGGGTATGACAAACGATTCGATCTATATCGTCTTGGTTTCCCGAATAAAGAGGTAGAAGAAGGTTTTATCAAATTTTTAATGCCTTTCTATACCCGTTTCAACAAAATAGAAGTTCCTTTCGAAATACAACAATTCACCCGTGAAATCGAAATGGGGCAACCGGATGCCTTTTTCAGGCGTTTGCGAAGTTTCTTTGCCGACACGCCCTACGAGGTGGCAACCGACTTGGAACGTCACTACCAGAATGTATTATTCATTGTCTTCAAACTGGTAGGATTCTACACGGAGACGGAGTACCGTACTGCTGAGGGGCGGGTGGATCTCGTGGTGAAGACTTCAGACTATATCTATGTAATGGAATTTAAACTGAATGGAACGGCAGAGGAAGCCCTACAACAAATCAATGACAAACGTTATGCCCTTCCTTTCGAGGCAGACAGGCGCAAGGTGTTCAAAATAGGCGTCAACTTTAGCGCGAAGACACGAAATATCGAGAAGTGGTTGATAGAAGTTTCGGAAAATGTTCTATAGGCGGCATCCCCTCCAGGGAGGCCCAATCGGACGGGGCACCTCTGTACCTGTTCTTCGGCAACATAAATCCGGACTGTTTCTCCCCGAGCGAGTATGCGGTAATCTGATACCATCTCAGCCCTTCGAGGCAGACTGCTCGAGGTGTTGTTAAAATTTATTTTTTTTAAGTTTCATTCATCCTTTGCCTGCTTTTGTGGTGTCTTAATATAAAAGGACATGAAATGGATTTACAAAAGGCATATCGTTTAGCTACAATTATCATTCGGGTGAAACTGGGGAATGTGACGGAAGAGGAACGTTCGGAATTGCTGGACTGGCTCGACGAGAGCGAAGAGAATCGCCGGACATACAAAAGGATTATTCGCGGAGAGGCGATTGGCGAACGGATAGCAGGAGAAGAACGGATCGGGAAAGAGACCGATTATGAGAAAATACGAATTTCGGTCGTCCGGAGTTTGGTGGGACGCAGACGGAGCCGGCGTATGCGCTTATGGGGGAGTGTGGCTGCTGCGGCTTGTATCTGTGCTGTGGCAGTGACTGTTTTGTGGGAATTGTCCGGTGTGCGGGCAGTACCGGAGGCTATGCCGCTGGCCGGACAACAAACAGAGACTGCTAAGGTAAAACTGATTCTGCACTCCGGTGAACAGATTGCTTTGGAGCAGAAGAAAGAACAGAGAATCGAATCAGGGGATGCAGTGATTAAAAATGAACACGGACAACTGATATATGAAAGTAAAAATAGTCCGGCGACCGAAGAGCTGTTCAATAAAGTGGTAACCGCTATCGGGGGAGAGTATGCTTTGATTTTGAGCGACGGGACCCGGGTATGGCTGAATGCGGACAGCGAGTTGGAATATCCCGTGGAATTTGTTAAAAAAGAACGTATCGTGAAATTGAGCGGGGAGGCTTATTTTGAGGTGGCTCCGAATCCTGAACAGCCTTTTATCGTGGAAGCCGGAGGGATACAGACCCGGGTATTGGGAACTTCATTCAATATACAGGCTTATCGTAATGAGAAATCGGTATATACGACCTTGCTGACTGGAAGTATCCGGGTGGCGGTAGCAGACGGCGGTGATGCGGTGGTGCTGACTCCGGGACGGGAAGCGATTTGGGAAAAGGGAAGCGGGGCTATTCAGGTGGAAGCTGTCAATGCCGAGGATGCGATTGCCTGGAGATATGGGAATTTTATTTTTGAGGAAGAAGATATCGAAGTGGTTATGCGGATGTTGTCCCGCTGGTATGAAGTGGAATTTGTATTCGACGGAGGAAGGAAAGAAAAGCATACTTTCAGTGGACGGATGAGTAAAGACGAATCCCTGGATACCGTGCTCGAGACTATTGAATTAGCGGGAGGACCGGAATTCCGCCGGGAAGGAAATATCATACATCTGATTGAAAAATAAACCGGAGTTGTTTTGGCCAGCAACTCCGGAATAAAGACCTTGTCCAGAAACAAGGTATTGTCTAACTATTTTATGTACAAATTTATGAAAAAAAACGAAACTAAAAAATCGTTTGGAAAGCTTTTGTCCTGGCGGCAACTATGGTGTTGCTGTCTGATGCTGATCGCAGGACTACTACTAACAGACCGGCCGGCTTTTTCACAAGCCACAACCCAAGCCAATGTGTCTTTAAAATTAAAACAGGTGACGGTATTGGATGCGCTGCGGGAATTAAACCGGCAATACGACCGACAGCTGATGTTTAAGCGGGAGGAAGTGGAGCAGGTGAAAGAACCGGTCTCTGTCGATGTAAAAAAGGTAACTCTTTTGCAAGCCGTAGAGGCCTGTATCCGGGGAACCGGTTTGGTGGCAACCGACCGCAACGGGATTATTGTCATCGGTCCTGTGCGGCAAACCATACCTCCTGTTTCCCAGGTGATTCAGGGTATAGTGAAGGACGAGCAAGGAAATCCGTTGCCGGGGGCTACGATTAAAATCAAGGGTACCCGGATGGGTACTGCGACCGATTTCGAAGGCCGCTTTCAATTGGCTTTAGCCGGAAATGCACAAGTGTTGGAAGTATCTTTTATCGGTTATCGGACAGTTGAAGTAAACGTACAGGGGAAAAAGGAAATTGAAGTCAGGCTGCAGCCCGATCAGGCTGAAATGGAAGAAGTGGTGGTTACCGGTTTCTTTACCAAGAATAAACAGAGTTTTACCGGATCGGTGAAGACAATTTCAGTGGAAGAGATCAAGGCGGTTTCCAATAACAATTTAATCAATGCTTTGGCTATGTTGACACCGGGTCTTAAGCTTGTGGAGAACAATCAGGCCGGGGCGAATCCGAATAATCTTCCGGAGATTGTCATCCGGGGGACTTCTTCTTTGACAACCGAGGCGGATGTTAATCCCAATCAACCGATTATTATTCTGGATGGACTTGAAATCACGCTTCGGGATTTATATGATCTTGACATTAACGAAATTGAACGGGTCGATGTGTTAAAAGATGCATCAGCTTCTGCCTTATACGGAGAGAGAGCGGCCAATGGGGTTATTGTTATCGAGCGTAAAAAAATTCTGAACGATAAATTACGATTGTCTTACAATCTGGATGGTACGGTGGATTTCCCGGATCTGTCGACGTATGATTATCTGAATGCTGCCGATAAGTTGGAATTTGAACGAAGAGCTAATTTATATAATTTCGAAAATAAATATGATTTGGAAGAGTATAATCGGAAAAAATTACTGATTTCTAAGGGAATGGATACTGATTGGATGTCCAAGCCTTTGCGTACGGGATATACAATCGGTAACTCGATAGGAGTTAGTGGCAAAGGAAACGATATGACTTACCGGGTGAATGCCAATATTAGAAACGTGAAGGGGGTCATGAAAGGTGACTACCGGAATACTTATGGTATTAGTGTATTCTTGTCCTATCATATTGCCGATAAAGTGACAGTTTCTTATCAAAGTAATTATTCCGGGGTAAAGTCAAAAAACAGTCCTTATGGCACTTTTTCCGATTATGTAACATTGAATCCATATGATAGTCCTTATGATGAAACCGGGGCTCTTTTAAAAAAATTAACTTGGGATGTCAATAATCCTCTGTATGAGGCGAAAGCTGGTAATTACGACAAAACATCGAGTAATACGTTCACGAATAATGTGAATATTCGTTGGGATATCATGAAAGGTTTATACCTGACGGCTAATGGTTCTATCGTTTCCAACTTGTCCAATCACGAGATTTTTACTTCACCCACGTCTGCCGTTTACATGAGTGAAGAAGATTTGATGAAAAAGGGACAATTGCAGGAAAGTCACAGTAAATCTTTAAACCTGAGCGGGAATTTCGTGATGAGTTATAATCAACCGGTTGGGGATAATAGTCTGTTAACGGTAAATTTGGGTGGTGATATCTACAAAGATGACAGTAAATCTCAAAATTTTGTCGGAACCGGATTTTTAAAACCGGAATTGCATTCCCCACAATATGCCAGCGCTTACAAAGAGGATTCTCATCCTGGGGGAAGTCAGGAATTGACGACAAGAGCCGGATTTTTTGCTTATCTCAATTTTATTTTGCACAATAAATACTTTGTTGACGGAACGGTACGTCGTTCCGGTTCTTCGCAGTTTGGGGCTAATAATCGTTTTGCTCCTTTCTGG
>NZ_LARL01000109.1:0-5604 GCF_000980295.1 Odoribacter sp. N54.MGS-14
AAGAGCTAAAAAAATAGACGATCAGCAGGCCGGAATCTATGTGTTGGCCGGAGATTTGTTATTGGAAAAAGGAAACAATGGTGAAGCCTGTAACCAATATGAACAGGCTATTTATTTTGATCCGTCCTGTACGGAAGCTTACGTTAAATATGCGAGAATTTATGCCCGGTCGAATGTGCAGAGTGGGATAGATATGCTCCGGCGTTTATTAGATAAAAGGTCGGATTGTATGCTCGCTCATCGGGAATTGGGGGAAATCTGTTACGAACATTCCCGTTATCAGGAGGCTGCACAAGCTTATGAAAAGTGTATCTCTTCGGTTTGTTGTTCGACCAGAGAACAGACCCGTTATGCGACGGTTTTATTTTACTATGGGGATTATAAGCATTCTTTGGAAGTGGCCAGACAGGTGGCGGAACTCGAGCCTCAGAACCAGGTTGTACAACGCCTGATGATGTACAATTCCTATGCACTCAAAGCGTATAGGGAGGGATTGGCACAGGCTGAAAAATTTTTTCAATCCGTCTCTCCGGAGGACATTATCGGGCAGGATTACTGGTATTACGGGCGTTTGTTGAAAGCTACCGAAGCCTATGAGCAGGCGATTCCCTGGTTAAAAAAATCTTTGCAATTGGATTCGGCTAATACGCAGATATATAGGGAAATCGCAACATCCTGGGAAAAGTTGAACTGCTACGACAGTGCGGCTGTTTATTATTCCGGTTTGATTGCTTTGGGTGGGAAAGAACTGACCCTGGCCGATTATTTCAAACTGGGTCAATGTCATTATCTGGCTTCGGCAGAGGCAGATTCGTCTGCAGCAGGAATAAAGCACCGGAATGAACATCTGAGGCTTGCCGACAGTATATTCGGCTATGTGGCGGCTCAAAAACCGGACAGTTATTTGGGGAATTTCTGGCGCGCCCGGGTCAATTCAGCCTTGGATCCCGAAACAGAGCAAGGTTTAGCCCGCCCCTACTACCAGGCTGCTGCCCAAATACTTGAAAAAGATACCCGAAAAAAACTGAAATTGATTATAGAATGCTATAGTTATCTGGGGTATTACTATTATTTACAAAAAGATATTCCTGAATCGAAAACCTATTGGAATAAAATATTGAATTTGCAACCCGAAAACGAAGTGGCCCGGAAAGCGATCGAGGGTATGAAATAATTTTAACGTCCGGGAACTGGTATACTAACCGATAAATTTGTTCAGGAGTACTGTCGCCGATTGTATTAAAGGTTTACGGAGGCGTTATGGACGGAATGGAGGCGGGAGATATCGTACGGCGTTCGAGATTGCCGGGCTAGCTGGATATCCGGGTTTATGCTTCGGTGAAGCGTGTCTGTCTGAGGTATTTCATCAGACTGAAACTGACCGGTGTGTACAGAAGGCGGCAGGGTAGGCCCTTCTGTTATTTTGTACCGACGATTCCGGGGAGGATGAAGAAATTGTTAAGACAGGTGAAACTGAATGGGAAGGCTTATTTTGAGGTGGTCCGGAACGAATACCGGTCTTTCATGGTAGAGACCGATGTTCGTCCCGGGCAGGGGTCAGGGGGATAACCAAAGTAAGAGAGTGGCCGGTAAGTAATCTTTCAATTCTTTCTTCAGATTTTTTAAAGCTATTTCCAGGTGTTTTTCGACAGTACGGGGAGATAAACCGAGTTCCGCTGCTATCGTTACAGCCGTTTTACGGTCAAAACGGTTCATCAGGAATATTTTCCGGGCTTGGGGAGGTAAATGATCGATGGCGGTTTCGATATGCTGCCGGAGTTCTGCTTCTACATAATATTCCCAGGTTAGCATTCCCGTAATATCCCTTTTTTGCAGGATTTTTTCCTGATATTCATTCCGGATTTTCAAGTGATCCAGATAGTTCAGACAACGGTGGCGGATAGATGTAAATAAATAGGCTTTTATATGATCCGTTCCCAAAATTCGGTTGTCTTCCCAAATGTGGATAAAAAGGTCGTGTACCAAATCCTCGGCATTTTCTGTGTTTCCTGTAAAACGGCTGGCATAAACTACCAGACCACTGTAATATTGTTTGAACAGGGTTTCGAATTTCTGGTATTCATCGGTTGAGCTAAAGGACATCACATGTAAATTTTTCCTCTTGATGCAAAGGTAAAAGATAAAATCAGGGTACTGCAAAAAAATTATTCTTTTAACTACGTATATTTTTGTTTTGAACTGTTTTCATGATATAAGTCGGATAAAAATGGATAAAATTATGAGAACAGATCCGAAACAATCGGATGAGAACCGGGAAGAAGCCGAACTGGAAGAAGCTTTGAAGTTGTGGATGGAGATCCGTCAGGTAGATCGAAAAAAAGGTTGGGAGCGGTTGGAGGCAGAAATAGGCCGGCAATACGGATTACGCCGACAGGAAAGGCGTCGTCGTTTGGGTTACTTTCGGTGGCTGGCTGCTGCCGTTATTTTATGCTTCGGGATCGGTGGGCTGCTTTGGCTTCAATCGGTACGAAAGCCTCAAACCGAGCTATTAGCCGATTGGGATAAACAACCTCGTCTGATATTAGAAAATGGAGAACAAATTTTGTTAGGCGGGGAGCAGGAAGTGAAGCCGGAAGAAGAAAACAGGAATTTTGTGATCGATCGCCGGAAGAAAAATATCGTTTATACTAACCGGCAGGGAGGAGAACAAAAAAAATGGCAGTACAATACCCTGGAAGTTCCCCGGGGGGCTGAATATGAATTGATCTTGGCAGATGGAACCCATGTGTGGCTGAATGCCGATACCCGTTTGCGTTATCCTACCTGTTTCAATACAGACGAACGGCGTGTGTATCTCGAAGGAGAAGCTTATTTTCAGGTGACGAAAGATACCGCACATCCTTTTCGGGTAGAGTCGGAGGCACAGGTTGTAGAGGTGTTGGGTACTCAGTTTAATGTGTATGCTTATGGACATGAGGAACAAACATATACTACATTGGTAGAAGGAAAAGTTGCTGTGACCGCGTCGGCTTCGGGGCAGCACGTGCAGCTTATGCCCGGTCAGCAAGCCTCGCTCGGCCGGCAAGGAGGGGAGATCGTTGTCGGTGAAGTGAACATTCAGCAGGTGGTAGATTGGAAAAATGGCATGTTTGTTTTCGATGATCTGAGTTTGGAGGCTATTCTCCGCAAAGTGGCCCGTTGGTACGATGTCGAAGTATTTTACCGGAATCAGCAGGCTAAAGCGATTGTTTTTAAAGGAAACCTTCCCCGTTACGGAGAATTGCCGGAATTACTGAAAGTATTGGAGAATAGCAGTGAGGTACATTTTTCGTTAAAAGGAAATGCTTTGATTGTAGAATAGAAAAAGAGGAAAAAGTTGGTCGCTTTTTCCTCCTGAAAAGAAAACATCTGTTGGTCGCAGATGAATTGTTTAACTAATGTCTTTACAAAATTATGAAAAAAAACGCAACATGCTGG
Organism: Odoribacter sp. N54.MGS-14; assembly: GCF_000980295.1. NCBI lineage: Bacteria > Pseudomonadati > Bacteroidota > Bacteroidia > Bacteroidales > Odoribacteraceae > Odoribacter > Odoribacter sp. N54.MGS-14. The sequence continues at coordinate 3,439 of NZ_LARL01000109.1, forward strand.
CTTTTCCCTTCGGGAAAGTGGTGGAAAATTCTCTTAATTATGAAATTGAAGATTTTTTTTCTTCTTGTCAGTCTCGGTACTTTACAGGCTGCCGGTTATTCCCAGGACAGTCGGTTCAATCTGAAGAAAAATGATGTGTTGCTGACAGAGGTACTTCAGGAGCTACAGCAACAGTCCGAGTATCGTTTCTTTTATCAGAAAGACATCTTTCAGCAGGCAGACAGAGTGAATGTGGATATGAAAAATGTTTCCTTACGGCAGATCCTGGATGAGGTCCTGATACGTCATGGATTCAGTTACGAGATGATAGATAAAGTGATTACCATCCGAAAGATACAGCAACAAAAAACTGCCGGACGGAAAATTACCGGTATCGTTATGGATACACGCAAGCAGTCGTTGCCTGGAGTGACTGTCTTGTTGAAAGGTACTGCTTTGGGTGTGGTGACCGACAAAGAAGGTCGGTTTAACATCGAAATACCCGAAACCGATCCCATTGTATTGGTATTTTCTTTTGTTGGGATGAAAAAGCAGGAAGTGACTTACACTGGACAAGAAGACATTCAGGTTGTTATGGAAGAAGAAGTTACCGAAATGGATGAAGTGGTGATTACCGGATATCAGGTAATTGACCGCAAGAAACTGACCAGTGCCATTACTTCGGTGAAGGCCGAGGATATTATGATTCCTGGGGTAAACTCAATCGATCAGATGCTCGAAGGCCGAATCCCCGACCTGATGCTGACTACCAATTCGGGCGAAGTGGGAGTGGTGCCGCGTTTGAGGATTCGGGGAACTTCGACCTTGGTTGGCAATCGCGAACCGTTGTGGGTTGTCAATGGCGTAGTGGTGAACGATCCGGTGCCTTTGGATTCGGATGTGCTCAACGACCCCGATTATGTAAATCGCATCGGAAATGCGATTGCCGGATTAAACCCTCAGGATATCCAACGGATAGATGTATTGAAAGACGCTGCTGCAACTACACTTTACGGTACACGTGCTGCTAATGGGGTGATTGTTATTACCACTAAAAAAGGACATGTTGGTAAACCTGTCGTACGCTATAATATGACGACTACTTACAAAAGACGCCCACGTTACAGCGATCGGAAAATTGACCTGATGAATTCCAAAGAACGGATTGATCTGTCGCGCGAATTGGCGGCAGCCTCCTATTTATACCCATCGGATATGAGTATTGTGGGGTATGAATATTTATTACAGCAATTGTATGCAGGAGTGATCGATGACGAACAATTTGCCATAGAAGTGAAAAAGTTGGAAAACAATAATACCGATTGGTTCGATATTCTGACAGAAGATGCTTTTTCGCATAACCATACCCTGAGTATTTCCGGTGGTACCGACCAATTGCGTTATTATTCTTCCGTGGGGTATACTAAAGACAATGATGTAATCAAGGGACAGGGCATTTCGCGTTATACCGGAAACCTGAGTCTGGAATCGGATTTGACAAAATGGCTGAAAGCATCGATGGATTTCAATGCTAACATCAGCGAGCGCAATTATGAACAGAGTGCTGTCGGGTCGGTCAATTATGCTTATACCACTAGCCGGGCGATTGCGGCTTACGAAGAAGGCGGAGACCTGAGTTATTACCAAAAACGCTACAATTCATTCTATCGTTATGATTTCAATATTTTAAATGAAAGAGCGAATAGCTATACCAAGCAGGAGAACAGTGGTTTTGATCTGACTTCCCGGCTGATATTTCGTTTTACAGATTGGCTGAACGGGGATGTACTTTTCAATTATGCCGTTTCGAATGCCGATAATGAAGATTATTGGGGTGAGAGTACCTATCATGTCGCTTGTATCCGTAAATCGAACTATGGAGTGGCTGCTCCTTCTGATAGCGAACTGCCGTATGGCGGAGAATTATCGGAACAGAACACCCGGAATAAAACTTATTCTTTGCGCGCGCAGCTGAACCTCAATAAATATTTCGGCGAGGAAGAAAAACATAATATCAATGGAGCCTTGGGGTACGAAATGTCTTCTTCCCGCTATAAAGGATATCAGAACACGAGCCGTGGGTATTATGCCGATAGGGGAAAGAACTTTACCTCCGTCGGTGCTTCCGACTATTCGAAATATACGGCCTGGGTGATGAATAATCAACCGAAGATCACCGATAACTTG
>NZ_LARL01000164.1:0-1088 GCF_000980295.1 Odoribacter sp. N54.MGS-14
TTGCGGAGAAAAGCATAGGCTTTTTTGATATGATCTTTAACGGTATTGATCGATATGCCTTCTTGCTTGGCTATTTCCTGATACGACTTTGCGTCTACGACTCTTAATTCCAATATTTTACGTCTTTTAGGGGGTAATTGGGTCAGAGATACCTGTACTTTTTGAATAAACTCATCGGTGGAGTCATCTTCGGCGATTTGTTGTATGTATTCCTGTTGATATTTATTCACTACTTGTTGGTGCTCTAAATAGTTCAGACAACCATTTTTAATAGCATAGGAAATATATCCTTTCAAATTATCTATCGTGTCCAGTTTTTCTCTTTTCTCCCATAGTTTAGTAAACACTTCTTGGGTGATATCTTCGGCAATAGCCAAATCATGAACATAAAACAAAGCAATTCTCACCATTTCGGAATAATTTTCCTGAAAAAGAGTTTTGAATGAATTTAAATTGCTTATGTACATACATTACTGTGTAAAAGAGATAATTTTTCGAATATCCAAACAATGATACAGCCACTTTCAATTGCCGCTATAAAGTTACTTTTTTTTTTAGATTCTATCAACTATAAAATATTTCTTTTTGCATAAAAAGCTAAGTTCCTTCTATTTTATCTATTCCATTAATCAATTTTTTGTTATTACACATTGATTATTGTGATAAAATCTGATACTATTTATTAGACTTGATAATCTATAAGAATATTTTTCAATTTAGATTAGTTATAGTTTCTAAAGAATTTGTCAAGATATCGTAATAAATAAATTTTTGTATACCATTTTCCAGTATGAACGAAACTTACTCCACACCTCGACTATTATTTCTTAACCGATATAGTCGGTTTTCAGGAGTTGCTTAAATTCTAGATAATTATACTGACTGGTTTGGTGTTTGTATAGTTTCCATCCCTGTTTCCAATAAAATAAACTATAATTTTCATTAGGATGTATAATATTATCTGCATCTCGGGGAACTGTTCTGATGCAGTCTACGATTTGAGGATTTTTTCCTGACTTCGTCATTGCGTACCCCAAAATTCTTCGTCAAAGAGTTTAGCTATTTTCTGATGCCTTGCCATCAGCATG
>NZ_LARL01000110.1:0-5488 GCF_000980295.1 Odoribacter sp. N54.MGS-14
GCCTATTTGCTTGATTTCTTATGTGGCTTGAAATACAAAGGTTATCAGGGTTATGAGGAGTATGACGAGGAAGAAAAGATGATTTTCGGTATTGTGCGGGTCGGTGAAAAATCCCTGACCTATGGAGGAAAAAATTTGCAGGAAGTGAAATCTGATTTCATTCAAAAAATCGAACAAGAAACTGCGTCAAGGGATAATAAAATAACAAATTCAGAAATTTAGAAATTGAAACCGATTGATTAAAAGAATTATTACGGTTTCAAAAGTGACAAAGGTTACAGTGGTTCAGTCTGACTTCTGTAACCTTTGTCACTTTTGTAATTCTGCTAACCGATAGAGGTGTCCCTAATTCACTTCCAACTTCCCTGATTTCAAAAGATCAGGGAAGTTTTGTTTATAACCGGAAACCGGTTCCGTAAACCGTTTTTATCCACAAAGCAAAAAGACGGTCTGTGAGAGAATACGTCTTATTGATTTCTGTGATAAAATCTTTATCCAGCAACTTCTTTATAGCCGATTGAACAGCACTGGCCGAAGCCAGCCGATGACGTTTAATAAAAGCAGAAGAAGTGACTTGACGGGCTTCTCCATCTTTTGCAATGGCGTACAACACTTCTTTCTGACGTTCCGGTATATTGGAAAGGATTTCCCGGAATATGGTATCGTTGTCACTTAGTAGCCTATCGATACTTTGTTGAAGAATACTAATCGTACACTCCTTATTGTTTTCAGTATCTGCAAAACCTTCATTAAAAGTTTTTTGAATATAATAAGTATGCCCCTGAAACAAGGCGTATACCCGTTTGGCCGTGTCCTCGGAAATAGATTTTCCGAATTTATTGAAATTACCGACAATGAAGGGAATATATTTCTCGTCGGGGATAGCACTTAGTTCGAGCATATCTGCACTATGGTAAAATGGACGTGAAGCAGATACGAACATATTTTGCATCATATGCCGTTCACTTCCTGCAAAAATGAAATGGCAATTATTTATTTTTTGAATATGTGTCCGCAACAAAGCCTCGATATTCTTTTCCGGATATTTAGCGATCTGCTGAAATTCGTCGATGGCAATAATACAGGGTTTATCGGCTTTGGCAAGATAAACGAAAATTTCATCTAACGTATATTCGGGTCGGTCAATATCCCCTAACTCCAAACTAAAAGTCGGGGTATTCGACAGCGGATCGAAACCGAATTTCCCGCTAATTGATTTCAGCGTCTGCATAAAAAGTTGAGTCATTCTTTTACTCCGGGGCAGCAACGTTTCATAAATCTCTTTCCCCAGCGTATAAGTAAACTCCCTCAGACTGGAAGTATGTAAGATGTCGATGAAAAAAGTGTAATACGTTTTTTTCCATTCCGGTTTTTCATAACAAAACTGAATTAATCCCGTCTTTCCCATCCTTCTCGGGGAAATAATCACCAAATTATTCCCGTTATCCAACGACCGGATCAAACGGACCGATTCTTCTTCCCGATCACAAAAATAGGCCGGATCGATTTTCCCCGTCACAATAAAAGGGTTCACTATTTTCCTCATAACTCCATTTTTATACAAATATAATTATATTATCCGAATTATGCAAATCACATAATATTCTATGTAAAAATTGCATTCCAATCGTTTTTTATCTCATATTAAACAAAACTCCCTGATCTGTTATCGGATCAGGGAGTTTTGTTTAATATCCTATATGTAATGGGAACTGGTTTAATTAAATTCTGATTTAATTGGACCTTTTTTATTATATAGTTATAACTATCGGGGGAATGCTAACCACATAGGACAAAGCAGGATATGTGTATAGATAAATCCAGATTAAATCCAGTACAAATCCTATTTATTACCAGATTAATAACTAAATAAATAAGCTTTAATCCAGTTTTTATTTGGATTTTAATCATTTTTTAGTTAATTTTACAGAAGCTAACACTCAAAGGGATCTCCGAGGAATCGCTGTTATCGGGAAATTGATTCATTTTCAAACTAAAAAAACAGGCTATGGGTACTGCAAGATCTAACTTATTAAATCAGCTGAAAGGAAGTTTCGGAAATGTTATCCTTTATGAAGTAAACGGACAGCTGAGAATAAGGAGCAAAACGGGACGGTATAGAAAATCGAAAAGTAGTAAGCAAAAAGCACAGAAAAACAGGTTTAAAGGGGCGGCTTCATTTTATCATAAACTGGAAATGCCGATGTATATGACCTGGAGCGATGCTACGCATGGACAAAACATAAGCGGATATAACCTTTTTATAAAAGAGAATATCCATAGCTTTACGGAGACAGGAGAAATTACCGAATTTTCAGGCCTGAAGATATGTTACGGGCCGCTTTATATCCCGGATTATTTCGGAATGCAATATACCACTCCGGATCTTATTCGCCTGGAATGGAATCCCGGGTATAAAAATCAGGGTTTCGACGACGACTTATTACAAATAGCCATTTACGATAAAACCAGGGTAGACGACGGTGAGATATATTGGCTGGAAGGTTTTGAAACCATACGGGCTACAGGAGCATATACCTTTACTCTCCCGGCCGAAAGAGGTAAAGAGATCCATTTATTTGCTTTTTTCAAAAATAAATACCGGAACATTTTTTCGGAAAGTCGTTTTCTGGGAACAGTGGCAAAAGAAACATAAGTCTCCCCTGGCGGAAGAAATGAACGAATTCGTTTCGTTCTGCACCCGGTTTGCATTATCATTCGATAAAATAAGCTACATCTCAGCAAAGTTCAAGTAAACTTGGCTTTGCTTTCGGTTTACATTATCTTTGTAGCAGAATCAAGTCGTGCGGAATTATGAAAATGTGTATTGCAGAGAAACCAAGTGTTGCCAAAGAAATCGCGAATATTCTGGGAGCTACGACCCGGCGGAACGGATATCTGGAAGGGAATGGATATTGTGTTACCTGGACATTCGGACACTTATGTACCCTGCAAGAACCGGGAGAATATACGGAGAAATGGCAAAAATGGAATTTAGGGGTATTGCCGATGATCCCCTCGAAATTCAGGATCCGTCTGATCGAAGATGAGGGAATAAAAAAACAATTTGCCGTTATCGAGGAGCTGGTCTCGAAAGCTGAAATGGTGATCAATTGCGGGGATGCCGGCCAGGAAGGAGAACTGATTCAACGTTGGGTATTGACCAAAGCCAAATGCGGGGTACCTATCAAACGCCTTTGGATTTCTTCGCTGACAGAAGAAGCCATCCGGGAAGGATTCGAAAAACTCATGGAATCGCAAGATTTCGATACTCTCTATGCGGCCGGTTCTGCACGGGCTATCGGCGACTGGCTGTTAGGGATGAATGCCACGCGGGCTTATACGTTGAAATACGGGACAGGAAAAAACGTACTCTCGATCGGACGAGTGCAGACCCCTACCCTGGCCCTGGTCGTCGAACGACAAAAAGCGATCGAGAACTTTAAACCGGAAACTTATTGGGAAATACGGACGAATTACCGGGAAGGACTTTTCTCCTGTTTGCGCGGACGGTTCAATAAAAAAGAGGAAGCCGAAGCCCTCCTGGAAAAAATCACTCCACTCGAACTGGAAATTCTCAGTATCGAGCGGAAAAAGGCCATGGAACATCCGCCGAAACTGTTCGACCTGACTCTATTGCAGGTGGAATGTAACCGAAAATTCGCCTATACAGCCGAAAATACCTTAAAAATCATACAGTCGCTTTACGAGAAAAAGCTGACCACCTATCCCCGTGTGGATACCAACTTTTTACCGAACGACCAATATGCCAAAGTCCCCAAAATACTTCAGGGCCTGAAACCTTATGAGGCTTTAACACAGCCGATCTTATCGGGAGGAAAAATACGGAAGTCAGCCAAAGTCTTCAATGACAAAAAAATTACGGATCACCATGCCATCATTCCTACCGGTGTATTCAGTTACGATATGTCTCCCGAGGAAAAGCGGGTATATGATCTGGTAGCCCGCCGTTTCATTGCCGTCTTCTATCCGGACTGCGAAATAGCCAATACAACCGTTATGGCCAGAATTGGCAACGAAGACTTCAAAGCCACCGGAAAACAAATCATCGATCCGGCGTGGCGGGTGGTATTCGGCAATAATACAGACAAACAAAACGAAGAAAACGTACTACCGGTTTACGAAAAAGGAGAACACGGCCCGCATACCCCCGAAATCCAGGAAAAACAAACTCAGCCCCCTAAATACTATACGGAAGCCGATTTATTGAGGGCCATGGAAACTGCCGGGAAACAAGTGGAAGACGAAGAACTGCGGGATTTAATGAAAGAAAACGGAATCGGCCGCCCTTCTACCCGCGCGAATATCATCGAAACGTTATTTAAACGGCAATACATCCGCAAAGACAAAAAACGGATTTTAGCAACAACGACAGGTATAGAGCTCATCGACACCATTCAGAACGACCTTCTGAAATCTGCAGAGCTGACGGGGCAATGGGAAAAGAAGTTGCGCATGATCGAAGACGGTACCTATCAGGTGGCCGACTTCATGGAAGAATTGAAGGCGATGGTAAACGAAATTGTCCATTTTGTACGTTATTCTTCAGCGAAAACGATCACTGTAGAAACACCGGAGGGAAAAGACGGGGAAGACGGGAAAGGGAGAAAGGAGAAGGGGAGAAAGGAGAAAGGAGAAAAAATTGCGGTTGTATTGAAATGCCCCAAATGCGGACAAGGAGAAATTGTGAAGGGAAAAACCGCCTGGGGATGCACCTTATACCGGAAATCCTGTGATTTTCTGATTCCGATGGAAATACAAGGTAAGAAACTCACCCAAAAACAAGTAGATACATTAATACAAAAAGGCCAAACCGGCAAAATATCCGGTTTCAAGGATCCGGAAGGCAACTCGTTTAATGGGATAGTCCGTCTGGATGAAAATAAAAACATTATAGTCGACAAGATATAATTTATATTTAATCAACTTTAATTTTTTAATTTACAAATTCGTATTTCATTATCTTTGTACAAGATAGAAGGTGGCCCGGCAACATAAAATCTGAAAACAAGTTTTCATTTGCTATTGCACTCGCCTTTCCCTATATTTGAATCGGTAAACCAAAGATCTAAAATGTCTATTATAGAATACTTAGCAAATACAAGCCGCCACTATACCTCTGTTACTACACCCCAAACTACAGAAATTTTTGTCCTAACGATACAAACAAACTAGTGACACCTTGGGTAAAATTATTACCGGAACAACCTGACGAAACGCCTGAATTCGATAAAAATGTACAAACGACTTCCGGCCGTGGAAAAGTTATATTCCGATTAAAAAATCCTCAAATCGTAGACTGCATCAGAACAGTTCCCCGAGATGCAGATAATATTATACATCCTAATGAAAATTATAGTTTATTTCCTGACTTCGTCACTCAAAAAATGTTCATTTTATAATTGATTGATAAACAATATTTTGTATCTTTTCATGCCCTTATTTTGGGGTACGCAAAAGTTTTTTT
>NZ_LARL01000111.1:0-5333 GCF_000980295.1 Odoribacter sp. N54.MGS-14
CGGATCGGTAACCGGGAATGGATGACATCCAATATGCGTTATGAACCGGAAACCGGATTGTATGGTTGTTATGAAGAAGAAGGAGTTTTGGGAGAAGGATCCATGAGTGATAATATGTTTCGTAAATACGGTTATTATTACAACTATGCAGCGGCCATGACCGTCGCTCCTCAAGGATGGCGTTTGCCTACCGATGCCGATTGGGCAGATTTAGAACGGGCTCTCGGCATGAGTGAACCGGAAATCGGTGCGATCGGAGAGCGGGGTACGTACGAAGGCGAGTTGATGCAGCAAGGAGAGGAAGGTACCGGTTTGAAATTGGAGGCCGGTGGCTTTTATTCGGTACATCCTGTCGCTTATAACGATAACTGGCGTTTCCGAAGTGTTTTCGGCTATTTTTGGACAGCAACCGCAGATCCGGCTTACGACGGTTTTATCTTTTACCGGAAAATCGCTTATAATTCGACGAAAGTATTTCGTCAGAGTACGATGACTACCAATTGGCTGAATGTACGTTGTTGCCGGGAAGTACAATAAGGGAAATAGCATGAAAGATTTTCTGGTAATTGGTGGCTTGATCGGGATGATGGCTTGCACAAATCGGGTTACTTCCCGTCAAGCTGAGTTCGATCGTAATATGTTTTGCTCTTCGGAAGAGGCAAAACAAGCAATTTGTGAGATGAAGCAATATTGTAAAGCCGTAGTGGTTGCGACTAAAGGACGGAATGTCGATTCTTCGGATTGTCGTAATCCCGACTGTACGATTTTAGAGGCTTCTGAAGAAGGACTCTCCCTTTTGCCTTATTGTTATTTTGATATAGATGAATTCTATGCTCATCCTTCTCCGTAAAAAATTGCCGGTTGTCTGAAAAGATCTGTAGATGAACTCTGGTTTTCCGGTGTTCGAGGGGAAGATGGATGGACTTTGTTTTACCAAACCTTGTAAACCTTCTTCCCCATTTGTGATTTCAGAAATTTGTTCATGTGTAAATTCCTATTTGTCATTTTTAAAGTTTCCATTACAAAAATAATAAAAGTGGGATTTACACACTTTTTGAAACACTATCCTGAGATTTTGTTTAATCTCATTAAAATGTTGAAAAATTGGAAAACAAAGGAAAACAAAGGGACGGGGATATTGTTCTATTTTTTGGAACAATACCCCCGTCCCTTTGTTCTGACGATCTTTAATCCAATAAAGTATGTTCGATCAGTATTTTAACACCGATTACAATTAAGATAAGGCCTCCGAGTAGTTCTACTTTGAGGCCTTTGATTTTTCCGAACCGGAAGCCACAGATCACTCCGCTGAAAGAAAGGAAGAAAGTAGTGAAAGCGATAACTGAAGCCGGAAACCAGATGCCCGTTTTCAGAAAAGCCATACTCACGCCGACAGCCAGGGCATCGATACTGGTCGCTACGCCGAGGGTGAAAAGCATCCGGCTAGAAAAGGTAATCAGGTGGCTATCCTCTTCTTTGAAGGATTCGTAGACCATCTTTCCACCTAAATAACTCAATAAAACAAAGGCGATCCAGTGATCGAAATCGGTGATATAATTACTGAAATGAATACCCATCGCCCATCCCAGCCAGGTCATACCCCCCTGGAATATCCCCATGGTTAAAGCCATTTTCAGAGACTTCTTGATACAGAACGGTTTCATACATATGCCGCCACTGATACTGACCGCTAAACTGTCCATAGAAAGACCGATTGCAATTAATAGGATGGTGATAAAGCTCATTGTACAAAAATTGTTCTGCAAAGATAGAAAATAAAGTAAAAAGTAAAAGGTAAAAACGAAAAGGTGACTTACCTTTGTGATGAAATTAGTGGAAAAAATGGAACTACAGACTGTTGTCAAATTGGATAAACCTTCGTTTCGGATCGATTATTCGACCCGGCTCATGATGCTGGGTTCCTGCTTTGTCGAAAATGTTGGAGCGAAGCTGGAATATTTCAGGTTCAAGACGGATATCAATCCTTGTGGTATTGTATATAATCCCCTGTCTGTGGCTGATACGCTGGAGTTGTTATTGGCCGGTAAACGATTCTCGCAGGCCGATTTATTACGAAACGGGGAACTGTGGGTGAGTCTGAGCCATCATGGACGGTTTTCCGCCAGGGAAGCCGGGGACTGTTTACAGCGTATAAATTCCAGATTGGAAAAATCGGTAGCTCATTTAAAAACGACAAATGTCCTGGTGATTACCTGGGGAACTGCCTGGGTATACCGTCATCGGCAGTTGGGACGAGTCGTTGCCAATTGTCATAAATTTCCGGCCACTGATTTCGAGCGTTTCCGATTAAGCCCCGAAGATATCGAACAGGTGTATACCGATTTATTGTCCCGCCTGCACAGTCGTTATCCGGATATGAGGGTGCTGTTCACCGTGAGCCCTATCCGGCATTGGAAAGACGGAGCACATGCCAACCAGTTGAGTAAAGCGGTATTGTTGCTGGCCATCGATAAATTGAAGCAAAGGCTGGATTATGTCTCTTATTTCCCTTCTTATGAGATCGTGATGGACGAGCTTCGGGATTATCGTTTCTATACAGAAGATATGTTACACATCTCTCCGCAAGGAATCGAATATATCTGGGAGAAGTTTCAGTCCCTGTATATGACTTCGGCAACTGAAGCGTGGATGAAGCGCATCGATAAAATAAACAAGACTTTATTACACCGGCCTGCAGATCCTGATTCGTCTGCTTATCAGGAATTGATGAAAAAAACAGCTCAGGAGCGTGAACGGATTGAACGGGAGCTCGGTATTTCTTTCAGTTGATTCCGGTTATTCCGCTGTTTCTGTCCCGGTCACGATATCCTGCATCGGGATTCGTTTCAGTTCATCCAGGGAAATCTCTGTTTTTACGGCATAACTGGCCGGATAAATTTTACGGATCCGGTGTAAATCAGGTATACATTCCAAACGGTTTCTGTAATTCCCTACCCGGATTTTGAAATCCGGATCGAAATATTTCAAATAGGCCGGAATGTCCTGGAAGGTTTCTTCGAACTTATTCCGCATTTCCTTTAGGTTGTCGATGTTGCAGCCGAACGAACTGACCGAGTAGATTTGAATCCGGTAACCTGTAAAAGTTTTCTTTTTCTCATTCAGATGGATGTGCCATTGCAGCAAATTGTCTATCGGCGTGTCGCTGTCGAGGATTACCTGTCCGCCGTTATGACTTTCCGTCCTGAGTTCCTGAAGAATATCGTAATGCGGTTCTTCTTCCACGATCAGGGTATCTGCTTCTTGTGCAAACAAATGGACCGGAAAAAGGAATAATATAAAGAATAAATATTTATTCATGATTTAAAATTTTTTGCGAAGATAAAAGAAAATATTTGAATATCATCACAGAAACTGACAGCTTATTACTTCGACCTGCCAGTTCTTCGATGAAACGCATCGAGTTAAAAAAGCGTTAATACAGGAGGTCGGAGGAGTGGATATGATAAAAAGAAATAATTTTGCTTCATCAATCAAAAATAAAATTTTATGTGTCAGGCTACAGATAAACAAATCATAGAAGTACTGAAAATGGAAACGATTCCGGCATTAGGTTGTACAGAACCGGTTGCTTGTGCCTTAGCTTGTGCCCGATGTAAAGAAGAATTGGGTGGTGTTCCGGAACATATCGAAGTGTTCGTCAGTGGAAATATCTATAAGAACGGAATGGGAGTAGGTATTCCCGGTACCGGTATGACCGGACTGCCTATCGCCGCTGCTTTGGGTGCTGTTTGTGGAAAGACTGAATACGGCCTGGAAGTATTGAAGGAAGTTTCTGCTTGTAATAATTTGGCTGTTGCTAAATCTTTATTGGACAAGCAGGCTGTTGTTATCCATTTGAAAGAAGATGCTCCCGATAAATTGTATGCAGAAGCCATCTGTAAGAAAGGCAACGATACGGTAAAAACAGTGATTGTCCACGGACATACCAATATTATTCTGGTTGAAAAGAACGGGAAAGCAGTTTATCGTAAAGATTTTACGCCGGTAGCTGCCGAAAAGAGCGATCGTGCTGAATTAAGTATAGCCCGGATCTGGGAATTTATCCACCGGATCGACGTTGCAGAGATCGAGTTTGTATTGGAAGGTGCTGAAATGAACAAAGCGATTTCGGCTGAAGGTTTGAAGAGTGAATACGGTCTGCAGATCGGTAAGACCTTAAAAGAAAATATCGACAAAGGGTTGCTGGAAAACGACTTTTTGAACAATGCCCTGATTTGTGCCACCGCAGCTTCCGATGCCCGGATGGACGGTTGTGAAAAACCGGTGATGACTAATTCAGGTAGTGGAAATCAGGGAATTACGGTTTATCTTCCTGTTGTCGTGGCTGCCGAACAATTCGGTTGTTCCCGGGAGCAATTGATCCGGGCCCTGGCTTTGAGTAATCTGGTAGCTGCCCATATCCATTATTATATGGGACACCTTTCTGCTTTGTGTGGAATTCTGATTGCCGGCACGGGGGCTGCTTCGGCGATTACTTATCTGATGGGGGGAACCTACGAACAGGTAGTCAACACTATTAAGACTATGTGTTCCAACCTGACCGGAATGATGTGTGACGGAGCGAAACAAGGTTGTGCCCTGAAAGTATATTCCGGCGTTTCTGCTGCCGTACAGGCCGCTCTGTTATCCATGAAAGGAATCAAAACTCACAATGACGGTATTATTGAAGAAGATATTGAAAAAACGATCCGCAATGTCGGAATCATCGGTACCACCGGTATGGAACAGACCGATAAGACGATTCTGAACATTATGTGTCGGAAACAATAATAATTTTTCTCTACATACTATTCCCCGGAATTTTGGTGTTTTACAGACCACGATTCCGGGATTTTTTTATTTGATTTTCCCGGATTAATTCCAGATTCAATTTGTACACAACAAATTTAATATGTATCTTTGTTCCCTATTCTTACAAAGAGATAATCAAGTAGTTCGAATGTTAAAAAAAACGAACGATTAAATTTGTAATGAAAAAACAGCCGGGAGGTTAATGAATAAATTTTGAAAAGATTGATTAGGTGAAGATTATAAAATAGTCAGAAAAAGAAAAGAGATTCGAAACATAACTGTTTTAATCGTTCGTTTTTTTTGTAAGCATATTGCGGACAAATTTGTATGCTCAGTTCAAATTTTCAATATGTTCTGCATTTTATAATCTTATCTGTCATTCCAGGCGGAATTTTTCTTTTCAGTTTATTTCTTCTCTGGGTTGCCCCGAGTTCCTTTTTATGTTTGGACGTAAAAGAGTCTCCCGGTGGCGTCGCCGTGGGTTGCTACACGCGTAGGGTAACAGACCGGGCGTGAACCGG
>NZ_LARL01000113.1:0-5298 GCF_000980295.1 Odoribacter sp. N54.MGS-14
CCGAACAGAGGGAGACTTTTTATACGTCGGTCTATCATGCTTTCCTGCATCCCTTTATCTTTCAGGATGCAGACGGGAAGTTTAGAGAGTTGGATAAAAATATCGGTCAGGCAGAGGGTTTTACCAATTATACCGTCTTTTCTTTGTGGGATACTTACCGGGCATTACATCCCTTATTCAATCTGGTGCAACGGGATATCAATGCCGATATCGTCAACTCGATGCTGGCCCATTATGACAAGAGTGTCGAACATATGTTGCCGGTCTGGTCGTTTTATGGCAACGAAACCTGGTGTATGATCGGATATCATGCTGTATCGGTGATTGCCGATGCCATCATGAAAGATGTGAAGGGATTCGATTATGAACGGGCTTACGAGGCGATGAAGACTACGGCGACTAATCCCAACTATGATTGTCTGCCGGAATATACCGAGTTAGGTTGGGTCCCTTTCGATAAGGAGAAAGAATCGGTATCCAAGAGCCTCGAATATGCCTATGACGATTATTGTATTGCTCAGGTGGCTCAAAAGCTTGGAAAAACCGAAGATTATGAATTTTTCATGAAGCGGGCTTTATCTTATAAAAACCTGATCGATCCCGGGACGAAATATATGCGTGGCCGGGATAGTAAAGGCAACTGGCGCACTCCTTTCGCTCCGATCGCTTATCAAGGTCCGGGATCTGTCAATGGCTGGGGGGATATTACCGAAGGTTTCACCTTACAGTACACCTGGTATGTTCCTCATGATGTGCAGGGGTATATCAATGAAGCCGGAGAAGATTTGCTCCGGGAACGCCTCGATTCGATGTTCGTTACCCAGATGGCCGATAATATCCCCGGAGCACACGATATTCAGGGACGGGTAGGGGCTTACTGGCATGGTAATGAGCCTTGCCATCAGATCCTGTATTTCTATAATTACCTGAAACAACCCTGGAAATGCCAGGAGAAGGTGCGTTATATCATGGATACCTTTTATGGGAATAAGCCGGATGCACTCAGTGGAAATGACGATTGCGGACAGATGTCGGCCTGGTATATATTCAATACCATGGGATTCTATCCGACAGCTCCGTCCAGCAATGTGTATAATCTGGGTTCTCCCGGGCTTGCTGCGGTCGATATGAAGATGAGCAACGGTAAACATCTTCGGATGACTACCAAGAATTGGTCGGCTAAAAATGTGTTTGTGAAAGAAGTATATCTGAACGGGAAGAAGTACGATAAGTCGTATATAACCTATAATGATATTAAGGATGGAGCGGATTTACACTTTGTGATGAGCAGCCGTCCGAATTATAAACGAGGTGTGGCCGAACGGGCGGTCCCTCCCTCTGTTTCAGAAAAACGATAAAAGACAGAGGACGATGAAGATAGTATGGTTGCTTTGTCTGCTGTGCTTGGGAGGCAGTTTAAAGGCTCAGGTATTGTCGGATTCGGTCTCTTGCCGTTTATCGGGCAGAGTGGTCAGCGGAGAGGATGGGAAGCCTCTCCCTGGCGCTCATATTTTTTTAGGGATAAAGCGAATTTTGGTAGCTGTTACAGATTCGCTGGGAAAATTCGATGTCGGGAAATTACCGGCTGGCGAACAGTGGCTGAAAGTCTCTTTTGTCGGTTTCCGGCCGTTGGAACAAAAAGTTGTGTTGGAAGGACATACTGCTGTCGGGGACATTTCCCTGAAAGCACTTATTCTCGACGAAGTGGTGGTATCGGCACGGCCTCCGCTCACTGTGCAGAAAGGAGATACCTTACAGTTCAATGCGGCGGCTGTCCACTTGGCTGAAGATGCCGATCTGGAAAAACTGTTGAAGAAATTGCCGGGTTTCGAGATTGTAGACGGGAAAATTATGGCCCAGGGGCAGGAAGTGAAAAAAATCACCATCGATGGGATGGAATATGCGATCAATGATCCTGCTGCAGCTTTGAAGAATCTTCCGGCTAAACTCGTTGCCCGTATAAAAATGTACGATGATAAAAGTGAGGAGGCTAAATTCTCGGGTTATGACGATGGGAGTAAATCACGTACATTGAATATCGAAACCCGGAATCCCAACCAGATGAAGGTGTTCGGACGCGGCGAACTGGCTTATGGGCTGGAAAAGGTGAAAGATAAATCCTATTCTGCTTCTGTATCGTTGAATTTATTCGACCGGAAACGAAAGATTACTTTTAGCGGAAATGCCGGCCGGATGGCCTTGAACGACTTGCCGGATGCCCGTTACCGGGATGAAGGGAACAAAAATAAGAACCATGGACTTTGGGGTAATTATTCGTCACAGATCAATAAGAAACTGCAGGTGAGCGGAAATTACCGTTGGAACGCGAACGTAAATAATTCTGCTTCCCTTTCCCGTCAGGAATATTTGCCTACCGGGAATTATGAAAGCCGCGTGTACGATAATGAGAGTCATTCGAACTCGGATAATCAAAGTCATGGAATTAATTTTAGTCTGGATTACAAGATCAATGACAAGAACCGGATCCGGTTCAATCCTGATTTTACTATTTCCCGGGGAAATCAGGAGAGTTTGTCCTGGAATAGCAGTATGGAAAACGGGGATACCTTAAATCGAACAGAAACGAAAGCCATCAATAAAAACGATAGTAAACGGGCAGGAGGTAATTTCTCGTGGATGCATGCTTTTAAAAAGACAGGACGTACCTTGACGTTTCAATTCAGTGGAGGGTATAATGAATCGAATTCCGGTGATTATCAGCATATACACGAGAAAATAACCGAGCGGGGAGATAGTTTGCGTTTTCAGAAAAACGATAATGAACGGATAAACTATTCAATGGGTACCGGATTGTCTTATTCCGAGCCTTTGACGAAGTTTGCGCGTATTAGCTTCAATTATCATTTCCTGACGAGTAAAGATCAGTCGGACCGGCATAGCCTGGCTTACCGGGATGCCGTATTCGAAGAGCTGATCGGGATAGATACGGCCTTAACGAATAAATCGATCAATAAACAAGTCAGTCAGAATTTCGGGGTAAATTATAATTATCATAAAGAGAAAGTTACGCTGAACGGGGGTGGTTCGTTGCGTCTGATGCAGATGGAAAACCGGAACAGGTTTATCGGGAAGCCCGATTCTTTGGTCGGATCCAACTATCTCGATATTTCACCCCGGGCAGAGCTATCCTACCGGATGAGTGAAAAACGGAATGTCAGTGTCAACTACAATGGAAATACTTCTTCTCCGTCGGCCGTGCAATTGCAGGATGTATTGAATGTCAGCAATCCCTTACAAGTATCTAAGGGAAATCCTGGATTGAAAAAGTCTTATTCGCATCATCTTTCGATGAGGTATACCAGTTCGGAACCGATGAATTCCCGGTTTTTCTGGGCTAATTTCGATGTACAGCAGACGATCAATCAGATCTCTTCCAATGTAAAATTTATCGGTAAAGACACCTTGATCGATGGATATTTGGTGTCGAAGGGAGGTTCGTTGACCATGCCGGTGAATTTGAATGGGATGTGGAGTATGAATGTACATACCAATTATTCGATGCCGGTGAAAAAAATCCATTTGGATTTCGGGGGAGATTACAGTTATTCGCATCAACCCTCGATTTACGATGATCAGCAGAATGTCACTCAGATGCATCGGGGACAAATCAGTATCGGCGTCAATACCGACTTATCGGAGAATTTCGACTTTTATTGCCGGCATGCTACAAGCTATTCCCATTCCCGGAATTCATCCACCGGTAAAGCTCAGAATCTCGAAGAGACGGTAATGGCCAATTGCAGGTGGCTTTTCTGGAAAGGTTTTTTTGTGGGAGGAGACTATTTTTATACTTATTATTGGAACAAAACAGGGACAGTGACCATCCAGTCGAATAATCGTCTGAACCTTGAATTGGGTAAGAAATTCGGTAAAAAGAAACAGGCCGAATTGGTATTCCGGGCCAACGATATCTTCCGTGACCGGAGCCAGGTGCACTATTCCGTAACCGATTTGTACACCCGGATGGATAGTTCGACTAGTACGCAGGATTATTATATGCTTTCCTTCTCTTACCGTTTTAACCGGATGGGGGATTAGTAATCAATATATGATATTCGTTTTTTTCTGTCTGCCCTTCCTGGATACCATGGCCAGGATAGAAGTAATCATATAATTTTCGGTAAAAGTAACAATTTCCCCAAGTCTATGAAAAACAAAAGTTAAACGTAGACGTGGCCCCATCGACAATAAAGTCGATCGGTGTTTGAGGGCATCCGGACAGAGGTTCCGGGTAATGCTACTAAGTTTTGGTATAGATAAATGTTTCTTGTTCAAAGAAAAAGTATACTTTTGTCTGTGAGGGTCAAAAATTCGTGGTGTTATGAAGCAAAATGCTTTGTTAGCGAAATCCATAAAGGAGGGGGATGAAGCGGCATTCGAACTTTTCTTTCGGGCAGAATATAATAATGTCGTAACCTTTCTAAATCGGTATCTGAGGAATAGTTTGCTTGCGCAAGATGTTGCTCAGGAATCTTTTATTGCATTGTGGCAAAAAAGAGAACAGATAGATGCTGCAGGGAATATACGGGCATATATTTTTACCATTGCCAGAAACAGGGCTTTAAATGAAATGGCATTGAAAATTAATCAAACCCGGACTGAATGGGAGAAGAACGAGTTGGCAATTGCAATTGAAGCAATGAATGATCCGGATTTGGTGCAGGATATTCAAGCTTTGGAATTAAAGGAGTTGATCAGAAAAGTGTACCTCGAATTACCTGAAAAAGTAGCTGAAAGTTTTATATTAAGCCGGGAATGTGGTTTGAGTTATGAGGAAATTGCTCAAAAAAAAGGAATTACCAAAAAAATAGTGGAATATCGCATTAGAATAGCTTTACAAGTGTTTAAAAAGAGATTGAAAGATTATATGTATTTTTTTCTATTTTGGTAAAATAACTCTATTTTTTCAGGGGAAAAAGCTTGGGGGAATGTATATCATGTAGCTTATTAAAATAAATGGAAAATAATAAACGGGCTGATGACAGATAACAGATTAAAATAGCTGTCTGAAAAGTTTAAAGGTTTATAAATGATGGATAGGAAATTATTGGAAAAATATATCGATGGAATAGCTTCCGGGACAGAAAGAAAGGAAGTTGTAGAATGGATTGTAGAAAGCGAAGAGAATAAACGGGAGTATATCCGGTTAAAGACCCGGGCTGCATTGAAAAATCTTCCATATACTTTGTCTATGGACTCGACCTATGAGGAACGGGTGGCACCAAGGGGAAATAAGCGTAAAGTCACTGTGTGGGGAGTGATTACCAGGGTAGCTGC
>NZ_LARL01000011.1:0-67789 GCF_000980295.1 Odoribacter sp. N54.MGS-14
ATGTCGACCGGGGAAATGGAAAAATAGATACCCTGTCTCAAGAATTGAATATACAGACACCCGTAAATCTGTATCCCGATACATATGAAGCTTATTTTGTAGTGATTCAGAAATCGACAGGTATATTTACCAAAGTTCCTTTTAAATTGGTGGTAGAAAGTCAACTGGGACAGGGATTACTGGTTTTAAGTGATTTGAACGGATATGCGAATCTGGCTTATTGGGAACGATCGGGAGAAGTGGTACAGGATGTATACGAGAAAGTGAACCCGGGTTTACATCTGGGGAGGAACCCTTATCGGGTATGTTATATGTTTAAAGGATATTCGATTCCGGCTTTTGTGACGGTAATGTGTCATGACGAACAAGGCGGATGCGCTTTGAATCCGGTAGATTTTACGAAATTCAAGGATTATGCGGAACTGTTTTATCAGACTCCCGACCCATTACACCCCGACGGATACGGATATTCCAATTATTTTAATTATGACGAGACAGCTTTTGGAGACTTATACAATGATTTTATCATTAACAACGGACAGCTTCATGAGCGGTCGACTTATGTCGGTTGGTATCAGCCTGCCTATGCGGTAGATCAGGACTATCGGTTGAGCGAGTATACTTTTATGGGGATGATGCAGTATATCTTCTATGATAACGAGCATAGTCAGTTTTTGCAGAAAACAAGTTGGCCGCCCAATTCGTTCAGCGTAGTGGAAGTGCCGGAAGGGTATTTCCGCGATCTGTATCTGGTATATGCCGACCGTGGATTTGCCGGAACGGATTATCCACACTATTATTGTGTTTTTAAGGAAAAGACTACTTCTGACCATTACTTTGTCGAAGTGTTGATGTCCCCGTCCGGATTTAAACCCTTGAAGAAAGAGAAAATCGGTTTTGCGGTACAGGAAGATATGCCTTTTGCCGTTTCTTTTACCACTTCAGCGATATTTTATGGTGTGGGCAACGAGCTGTATTGTTATGATACCGGTAATGGAAGGTCTGTATCTTGTTATAATGAGTTTGGAAGTGGAGCTGAAATTACGGCCCTGTATTTGGTCCCTCAATATGGAGAAAGTTCCCAATATCCGGGAGAGACCGTATTATCGGCGGTAAAACTGTTTGTCGGAGTCAGTTTGCCTGGGCAGGAGCGTGAAGGAAGCGTCTTCGAATTTGAGGTAAATCTGGACAATACCCTGACTTTTATCCGGAAAAAAGAGCACATAGCGGGAAAAATCGTGTCTATGACCTGGAAGTATTAGGTCGGTAAGAGGTTGTCCCGAAGTTGCTTCGGGACAACCTTATTGCTTGCTGTATACTAATATTTTATCGATACGGGCACCGTCCATATCGACAATCTCGAATTCCAGTTCGTGCCAGGAAATTTTCTCGCCGGTATGGGGAATGTGTTCCAATAGATGCAGGATCAGGCCGCTGATGGTGTTATAATCGTATTCGGGATACAGGCATTCCATATCGATGTATTCCAAAAATTCGTAAAACGAGCATTGGCCGTCGACCAATAGCGAACCGTCGTCGCGGCGGATGATTTCGGGTTCGTCGTGGCTTTCGGTGATTTCTCCCAGCAATACGTCTACGATATCTTTTAGGGTGACGATACCCTGAATGCTACCGAATTCGTCGGTCACCAATCCGTATTTGATGTGATCGGATTTCAGGTGTTCCAGTGTATTGTACACGCTTTGATTCTCCGGGAAAAACTGAGCCGGGCGTAAAATATCGGCCAATTTGAAATCCGGTTCATCCAAATGGCTGAAAAGGTCTTTCAGGTACACCACTCCTTCGATATGGTCCAGTTCATCGTGGGCTACCGGGTACACGGTATACACGTTCTCCTTCACTTTATTCCGGATCGATTCGGCGGATTCGCCGATTTCCAGCCAAATGAGGTCACTGCGGTGGGTCATGATAGAACCGATTTTACGGTCGCCCAGGTTGAAAACTTTTTCTACAATGTCTTGTTCTACTTCCTGGATTTCACCGTCTTCAGTACCTTCCTGAATGATTGCTTTAATTTCTTCTTCGGTCACTTTATTTTCGGTAGAAGCATGAAGTCCGGTGAGCCGGATAACTGCTTGGGTACTGGCTGAAAGCAACCAGACGAAAGGAGAGGCGATTTTGGACAGTACTTCCATGGGCCGGGCGATCAACCGGGCGATTTTTTCCGGTGCATTCATACCCAGGTGTTTCGGTACCAGTTCTCCCAATATTAAGGTCAGATAGGTGACTAATATAACGATGATTCCTTTCGCTAAAGTGAGGCTATGGGCCTGGGGGATACCGATCGTTTCCAGCCAACGGGCCAGATCCCCGGCTAAAGCTTCTCCCGAATATAAACCGGTCAGAATACCGATCAGGGTGATCCCGATTTGTATCGTGGATAAAAAACGATCCGGCTCATTGGCCAGACGCAGGGCGGTTTTTGCAGTTTTACTTCCTTTTTTAGCTGCTGTCTCTAAACGACTTTTACGGGCAGATACCATGGCAATTTCCGACATGGATAAAATGCCGTTTAAAAAAATTAATCCTAAAATAATAACGATTTCCATAAATAATGTCTTATTCTGTTTCAAATATAACGGTATTTCATCAACTATCTGTTTTATTGACTTATTTTTAGATTTTTTTGAAGGTTATTATGAAGTTTTTTCCAAAGGAAAAAGATGGGATGAAACGGAAAAACTGAAACAGTATACCGGTATTGATTTGTCTGTAAAGAAAGATTGGATCGACAGAGTGAAAGAACAGATACTGCAAGCTTTGAGAGAGTGTGGGGCCTAAAAGTGGATTTGAAAGCGACAGAATAGAAACCGATGACAATTTAAAAATATTATGCCAGTGATATACATATTTACATTTATAAACGTAGAATTATTTTTTCTTTCTATTCCGATTCCGGATTTTATGTCCTCAGACCGGTTCGCCTGGACCGGTCCGCTAAGGCTTTCCTTCACTGACCGGCGGAACTCCTCACTTCGTTCGTCAAACACCACCGGTCGGGCGTTTGGAAAACCTAACCGGACCCTCGTTCACTGCTCCAATGGTCTTCAGACATAAAACCCTGCATCTATCGTTAGCACTACCGGGCAAAGAAAATATAAGGAAGTTTTTACAATTAAATTCCGGGGCAGCCTATCGGAGTGGGAATATCGGACTCCTTATATAGGAATAAACTTTTACAAAATATTGATTTATAGATAGTATTCTGGTTTAAGGTTTGAAAAGCTCTGTTATTTGAACTTTATGGTTTTCAGGTCCTGATTAGTTTACCATGAAGTGATAACGTCAGTCGAAGGTGTTCGTGTTCGGGGACCATTGGAGCTCTGGCGAGTGTCGTCTTGCTTTTTCTGAACGCCCGACCGGTGGTGTCTGACGAACGGAGTGAGGAGTTCCGCCGGTCAGTGAAAGAAAGGGCTAGACGACCGACAGAAGCGACCGGGTTCCCAAACACGAACACCGCAGACGAATAGGTAACAGAATAATCCTACATTTAGAGTAAACATGTATTAAATGCCAATATTATATATCTAATTTTACGACTGTAATTCCGGCGCCTCCCAGTTGTATTTGTTCATCTCCGAAGGAAGCGACGAGCGGGTTGGTGCTGAGATATTGACGGATCAGTTGCCGCAAAGCTCCTGTCCCGGTGCCGTGTAGTAGCCTTACTTCTTTGTAATTGAGCATAACGGCTTCGTCGAGGAAGGTGATCACTTTTTGCAAGGCTTCTTCTCCGCGCATTCCCCGGAGATCGATATCGGGTTTGAAATCGAAACGTTTTTGGCTGATATTTTCCCGGATATTGGCATACGAGGCTTGGGGCTGGGTACGGGCCACTTTCTTGGCCTGACTGGCCGATGCTCTTTTCAGTTGGGAAAGTTTAGCCGTCGTTCTCAGATTCCCTAAAGCGATAACCGCAGTTTTGTCGTTGATTTCAAGAATTTCTCCGATGGCTTTGTTGGGCAGACTGACAAAATCCCCTTTCTGTAAAGGGAGTTCGGTTGTGGTGCCCTCGGAAGCCGGAGTTGAAGCGGAGGCTTTATTTTTGGTCTTTTTATTTTTTTCCCGGTTTTGCAGTTTTTCCATTTTTTTCCGAATCCGTTCTTCTTCAGCGCTGGCTTGTTCGGAGAGTAAACGTTCTTTTTCGGCCTCCATTTTTTGCCGGATTTCTTTGGTCTTTTCTTTTTCTGCTTGATTTTCGCGGATATCCCGGATGGTCTGTTCGATGGTTTTATTGGCCGAATGGATGATTTCCTGAGCTTTTTGTTGGGCTTCTTTGATGATTTCTTTGCGTAAACGGGAAGCTTCGGTCAATTCCTGACGATATTTTTCGACTACTTCATCGAGTCGTTTCTCATTTTCGTGAATGCGTCTGCGTTTCTCCTCCCAATAGCGTTTGTCCCGGGCGATGTCTTTCAGATGTTTGTCATAATTGATATGATCTTCACCGATTTTCGAGGCGGCATCTTCCAGTATTTCTTTAGGAAGGCCAATCTTTTTGGCAATTTCGAAGGCAAAAGAAGAACCCGGTTTTCCGATGCATAATTCGAATAAAGGCAACATCCGGTGACTGTCGTAAAGCATGGCTCCATTTTCAATACCGGTAGTTTCCGCTGCAAAATGTTTCAGGTTGGTGTAGTGGGTCGTGATTACCCCTTTCACCTGTTTTTGATTGAGGGTTTTCAGGATTGCTTCGGCTATAGCCCCTCCCAGCATGGGTTCTGTACCGGTGCCGAATTCATCGATCAGGATCAGGGTATTTTCATCTCCGTAGCGGAGAAAGTTTTTCATGTTGATGAGGTGTGAGCTATAGGTACTCAGATCGTTTTCAATGGATTGCTCGTCACCCATGTCGATGAGTATTTTTTTGAAAATACCGAACCGGCTTGCTTCACTGACCGGTACCGGCAGGCCACATTGAAACATATATTGCAATAAACCGGCGGTTTGCAGGCATACGGATTTTCCACCTGCATTGGGACCCGATATCAGGATAATCCGTTGGGTTTCATCAATCTCTATTTTTAGCGGGACGATATTTTTATCGCTATTTTTCAGGCTGAGCCATAAAAGAGGATGCCGGGCGCTGTACCAGAACATTTCCGGACGTTCGCTGAAAGCCGGTACGGTTGCTTCGATATAGAGTGAAAAAGCTGCTTTAGCCCGGACAAAATCGATGTAAGCCAGAAAATCGTAGGCCGGAATCAAATCATCGACGTAGGGACGCAGGTCTTCGGCAAACCGACGGAGGATCCGGGTGATCTCCCGTTTCTCTTCCAATTCCAGTTCCCGGATTTCATTGTTGGTTTCGACGATCTCGGCCGGTTCGATATAAGAGGTTTTACCCGTAGCCGATTCGTCGTGGACGATACCGTTTATTTTTCGTTTATAGGCAGAAGGCACGGGGATGACCATACGACCGTCCCGGATAGCGATGGAAGTGTCTTTTTCTGCCCACCCTTCTGTCTGAGCCTGTTGTAATAAAGCCTGCATACGCCGGGAGATACCGTTTTGTTTTCGTTGAAGACGATGGCGGATATCTCCCAATTCAGGGGAAGCCGTGTCTTTTATGCTCCCATGGCGGGATACGATGGAATCGAGGCGTTGCAGAATATAAGGAAATAATTGGATATCTCCGGCCTGGGCCGTTAAACGCGGATACCGTTCGTCTTTGCCGTGGAAAAAACGGACTATAGCCGTCAGGGATTCCAGCGATTGCTTGAGAGCGACCATTTCAGCCACTTCCAGAAATAAGCCTTCCACCCGTACTTTGTTCAAAAAGGGACGGGCGTCGCTGAAATGATCACCGGGAAATTGGTCTTCTTCTTCCAGAATAGACATAAATTCCTGCGTCTCTTCCAGGCGTTCCCGGATTTCTGTCGGTTCAGTAGAAAATTTCATCGCTTCTACCAAATCTCTGCCCATATCGCTCAGACAGTTTTTTTGAACGAATTGCCTGATCTTATCAAACTTAATCTTGCTTTCGAAATTTTCCGGATAAACCATTTTGTGCATTTTATTCTTTATTTAACGTTTCCGCTTATTGTCAAGGTGTTTTCCGGTTGAGAGGGATCGTTGGTGATGACTGTGATCGATTTATACTGACGTCCGGATTTGCCGGTAGAGTCGAAAGTGGCCCGGATGGTTGTCGATTGGCCGGGCTGAATTTCTTTTTGTCCCAGGGTAACGGCAGTACACCCACAGCTGGCTTTCGTTTTCCGGATGAACAGGATACTTTTCCCTGCATTCGTTAAAGTAAAATCACAACTGGTTTTTTCTCCCTGTTTGATTTCTCCGAAATTACATTCTTTTTTATCGAATTGTGCTATCGGCGCATTGGCTTTGTCTTTTGGGCTCAGTTTACTGAAATCTTCACTAAGTTCCGCGGTAACGGATAAACGGTTGCTATATTCTTTAGAACCGTTGACGGACAAGATGAGGCTTTCGTAAACATAACCGTAGTCATTGGCTTTGGGAGCATCGAAAGTGACGATAATCTTTCCTTTTTTGCCCGGAGCTACTTGTGCGGGTTCGAAAGTGGCCTGCAAATGGTTGGATTTATAAATGACTCCTAAGCTGACAGCGTCTTTGAGGGTATTGTAATATTCCAGCGTATCTGTAGCGACTTGCCAGGTATATACTTTCTTGAAGTTGATATTGTTGTTTTTGAATTTCAAACCATTCATATTATATTTATACAATAATTCCGGTTTGGAAGGATTATCGACCAGATTTCCTGTCAGAATCAATTCTTTACGTGCTGGATTTGCATTGGAATAAACCAGAATCCGCATGTTGAAATTTTCCAGTAATTGCATCGGAATAAACGTGATTTTTATATCACAACTTTTACCGGGGAGAAGCGGACTTTTGGGCCAATCGGCTTTCAGTAAACTGGTCATGGGAGTGACGCGGGTAATGATGACCGGTTGAGTACCTGTGTTTTGAGCCGTATAAACCACTGTCATCGGCTGATCGTCTGCCAGAAGGTTTTTTAAAGTTTGCCGGGATTGCTTTATTTCAAGAACTCCCTGGGCAAATACGGTAAACGTGAATAATAAAGCGGATATAAGTGAAATAAAATATTTCATGACTTCGGATTTTTAGTATTCTTATTTCAGATTACCGATCAATTTATAAGTCATAATCGGATTGTGAGGATCGTTGGTCGTGAACTGGATGATTTTAATTAATTTTTGGGCATTTCCGGTTTTTACACTCAGATTAACTTTGATTTTTTTTCCTGGTTTGACCGTATCTCTGGAAGCTGTGACCGAAAGATTGGAATCTGAAGTTTTTATTTTACGAATGACCAGTTCCGATTTTCCGATGTTTTGAATGGTGAATTCATGGGTGTAGGTACTGTTTTTATCCAGATCGTTCAGGGTGTATTCCGTTTCCGATAAAGAAATTGCAGGAGCCTTTTCAAAATTACCGTTATAGTGGGAGAAATCTTCGCTGATCGTTGCTGCAACGGTAATGTCTCCGGTTGTTTTATCGTTTACCTGCAGCTGAATTTTATCGGTAACAAATCCCCAGTCGTTCTTCTTGGTGGCATCGTATTTGATCGAAATCGTGGCTTTTTGATCTTTAGTCAGGGTCGTAGGACTGACACTTACTGTCAGATGGGGATGTTCACTGATTACCTGAAGTCGGGCGGGTTTATTTTCACTATTGATCACCTCTATCTTCCGTTCCAGTACCTGGTTGTTATTGATCGCCCCCAGATTGATCGTGTTGCTCGTTAATTTTAATGCCCCTATATTGAATTTATACTGATCGTACGGGCCTAACGGTTTCCGGGTGACATTACCCCGTATCGTTAACGATACGACCGAATTGGAAGCATTGGAATTGACTGTAATGCTTTTAACGAAAGCACCCGGACGGTTGCGTGGATCGAAAGCCACTTTGATGCTGCCTGTTTGACCGGGAGCTACCGGTTCTCTGCTCCATACCGGTGTTGTACAACCACATCCGGCCCGTACGTTGGTCAGGATCAAAGGAACATTTCCTGTGTTTTTAAATGAAAAATCAAAAGTCGCTTTACCGGCATTTTCATTGATCGTACCGAAATTGTGAGAGGTTGTTGTAAAATCGATTTTAGCTTTCTGAGCAAAAACCAAAACAGGCATTAGGGCCACCAACAAAAAAATAAATCTTTTCATCCGTCGTAATTTTATATCATCTTCTAAATTTCATACACAATAAATAGGGAAGATTTTCCCTATAGGCTATAAAAACCTACAAATGTAAAAATAATTTTCAAGTTGTACCAACCCCGTTTTGAGAATTCCTTTCTATGATCTAAATACCTATATTTTTATTACGAATTACTGTCGCATTTCTTTGTAATTCCGGGAATAAAGCCTATCTTTGCGGCGTTTTAACGATATTAATCATTTAAAGAATTAAAAACCATGTATTTATCAGCAGAAAAAAAAGAAGAACTTTTTTCTCAATACGGGAAGTCTAATAAAGATACGGGTTCTGCGGAATCTCAGATAGCTTTATTTTCCTACCGTATCAATCATTTGACCGAGCATCTGAAAGCCAATCACAAAGATTTCGGTACTCAGAAAGCATTGATCAAATTAGTTGGAAAACGCCGGGCATTGCTTGACTATTTGAAAGACCGCGACATTGAAAGATATCGTGCTATCATTAAAGCTTTGAATATACGTAAATAAAAATACGTTTTCCCAAGCCCGGCGACAACCGGGCTTGTTTCTATCCTCCCTCCTCCCTCCGAAAAAGAATTCCGTTAAAACATTTTATTTTTAACCGTTAAGTTATTATGAACGTTATTGAAAAGAACATTACTCTGGCTGACGGAAGAGTAATTACGCTGGAAACCGGCAAATTGGCAAAACAGGCAGATGGTGCTGTGATGCTGAAAATGGGCAATACGATGTTGCTCGCGACTGTGGTTTCTGCTCAGGATGCAGGTCCTGATGTAGATTTTATGCCCTTGTCTGTAGATTATAAAGAAAAATTCGCCTCTGTCGGACGTTTCCCGGGAGGTTTTACACGGAGAGAAGGAAAATCTTCGGATTACGAAATATTGGTATCCCGTTTAGTCGACCGGGCATTGCGTCCTCTGTTCCCGGACGATTATCATGCAGAGACTTTTGTACAGGTGACCCTGTATTCGGCCGATGAAGAATCGATGCCGGATGCATTGGCCGGACTCGCTGCATCGGCAGCTTTGGCTGTCAGCGATATCCCTTTCCATGGTCCGATCTCCGAGGTACGGGTTGCCCGTATCCAGGGAGAATTTGTGATCAATCCGACGGCTTCCGCTCTGAAAGAGGCCGATCTGGATATCATGGTCGGAGCTACCTATGAAAATATTATGATGGTAGAGGGCGAGATGAACGAAGTTTCTGAAAAAGAAATGCTGGACGCCATCAAGTTTGCACATGCAGCTATTAAAGAACAGTGTGTAGCTCAGCAAGAACTGGCTGCTGCTGTCGGAAAAGAAAAACGGACGTATTGTCACGAAGTGAACGATGAGGAACTGCGTAAGGATATTTGGGACAAGTGTTACCAAAAAGCCTATGATGTGGCACGGCAGTGTAATGCAAACAAACACCTGCGTGGCGAATTGTTAGACAATGTACGGGCCGAATACCTGGCTTCTCTGCCTGAAGAAGAGCAGATCGAAAAAGCCATGTTGGTGGGACGTTATTACCACGATGTGGAAAAAGAAGCGATGCGCCGGATGATTTTGGACGAAGGGGTACGTCTGGATGGACGTACTACCGAACAGATCCGGCCGATCTGGTGTGAAGTAGGTTATCTGCCCGGACCTCACGGATCTTCGATCTTTACCCGCGGTGAGACACAGTCTTTGTCGTCTGTTACCCTGGGAACGAAACTGGATGAGAAAATTATCGATGAGGCTACTATTCAGGGAAAAGAAAGATTTTTATTGCACTATAATTTCCCGCCGTTCTCAACCGGAGAGGCTAAAGCTTCACGGGGAGTAGGACGTCGTGAGATCGGTCACGGAAACCTGGCTTTACGGGCATTGAAACGGATGATTCCGGAAGATTTCCCTTATACGGTCCGCGTGGTATCCGATATTCTGGAATCCAACGGTTCGTCTTCTATGGCTACCGTATGTGCCGGAACGCTGGCTTTGATGGATGCCGGTGTACCGATGAAAAAACCGGTGACAGGTATCGCTATGGGATTGATTACCGATAAAGGGTGTGCTAAATATGCTGTATTGTCCGATATCCTGGGCGACGAGGATCACCTGGGCGATATGGACTTCAAAGTAACAGGAACCCGTGACGGTATTACCGCTACCCAGATGGATATCAAGGTAGACGGACTTTCTTATGAAATTATGGAACAGGCTTTGGAACAAGCGAAACGAGGACGGATGCATATCATGGATATCATCACCGAAACCATGCCGGCTCCGCGTGAAGACCTGAAACCGCACGCTCCCCGTATTGTTACCGTTACTATCGACAAAGATCAGATCGGTGCGCTGATTGGTCCCGGAGGAAAGATTATCCAGGATATTCAGGAAAAATCAGGTGCTACCATCAATATTGAAGAAGTTGGTAATAAAGGTATTGTCGACGTTTCGGCTACCAATAAGGAATCGATCGATAAGGCGCTGGCACGGATTCGGGCTATCGTCGCTAAACCGGAAGTTGGTGAGGTGTACGACGGTATTGTAAAATCGATTATGCCTTTCGGTGCTTTTATTGAAATCCTGCCGGGAAAAGACGGTTTGTTGCATGTCTCTGAAATTGATTACAAACGGATCGAGAAAGTAGAGGATGTATTGAAAGAAGGCGATCATATTCAGGTGAAATTACTGGAAGTGGATCCTAAAACCGGAAAATTACGTTTGTCACACAAGGCATTGCTGCCGAAACCGGAAGGTTATCAGGAAAGATCAGAGCGTCCGCGTGGTGATAGAAATGACCGGGGTGAAAGACGTGAACGTCCCGAACGTCGTGAATCACGGCCTGAAAGAACAGAAGACAATCAGGAAACCGGTAGTGAGGAATAATGGATACGAAGTGATTTATCGCCCGGAACCAGTCTCGGTTCCGGGTTTTTTTATCGGTGTTTGCCGCGGAGGTATTGCTCCAGTTCTTCGATTTCCGGCAAAGTGAGCGGGTTGTAATTCATGCCGCTATGGATCATGATTTCACAGGCCATTTCCAGAAATTCAGCTTTTTCAATCGTACTTTTCAAATCTTTTCCGGCGTATACTTGTCCGTGTTTTTCCAGAAGTGCAGCATCGTGATTGAGCAGGGCTTCGCTGACAGCCTTCGCTAATTCGGCCGAACCGGGACGATAGTAGGGGACGATGGCTATTTCTCTCCCGCAATAACAGGGGATTTCTATACTGACATTGAAATTATCGGGTTTCTTTTTCATGCAGGCAATCGTCGTGGCATAAATACTTTGGCAATGCAATACGACATTTACATCAGGGCGGTTTTGCAGGATTTGTAAATGAAAGCCGCTTTCCATAGAAGGGCGGATACCGTTTGTGATTTCACCGGTCGCGACCCGGCAAATGGAGATTTGGCCGGCTTGCAGTTCGGGAAGCCAGGAGCCTGTTGCCGAGATCAGGGCGAATTCGCCGATACGCCAGGATAGATTACCACTGCTGCAACGGGTCAACCGCCGTTCGCCGGTTTGATGTGCAGCTGCCAGGAATTGTTCAATGTGTTTATCTGTAATTTCCATAAATCCGGTTACTGAAAAGGTTTATTTATCGATGGGCTAAGTTAAGCAATATGTCTGAATTCGGTGGTTGTTTTTCAGAGAATAACTCATTCCTGAATGAACGCTGTAACAAAACAAAAATAAATGGAATTACTACGATCGGGTTTGCCCAGTTATTATTATATTTGTAAGCTACAAACAGAGTATGATATGGAGAATAGACTTACAGTGGGATTTACTCATGGAGATGTCAATGGTATTGGCTATGAGTTGATCATTAAAATGATGGCAGAAAACCGGATCTGCGAAGTATGTACCCCGGTATTGTTCGGATCCTCGAAGGTGGCTGCTTATCATCGGAAAGCTTTAAATATAG
This sequence comes from Odoribacter sp. N54.MGS-14, assembly GCF_000980295.1. Classification (NCBI taxonomy): domain Bacteria; kingdom Pseudomonadati; phylum Bacteroidota; class Bacteroidia; order Bacteroidales; family Odoribacteraceae; genus Odoribacter; species Odoribacter sp. N54.MGS-14. The sequence continues at coordinate 12,101 of NZ_LARL01000011.1, forward strand.
AAAATTTCAGTTTGAATAGTATTCAGAATGCCCGTGATGCGAATCCGAAAAGGTGTAATATCGTCAATTGTGTCGACGATGCGATCAAAGTGGATTTGGGCCAGGAGACGCCGGAATCGGACGATGCGGCGGTGCTGGCATTGAAGGCTGCTCTGACTGCTTTGGACCGGAATGAGATCGATGTCCTGGTAGGAGCTCCTCAAGGGTGCAATTCCTTTAAGCCCGCAGCGAGTTGTCCGGTATTTTTTAGCGAAAGATATGAAACCCGTAATGTCATGCCGCTGTTGGTGGGTGAAAAGATGAAGATGGGATTCGTTACCAATCATCTGCCGTTCCGGGATATTGCCGGAAATATTACGGTCAACAATATTTACTATAAACTGAAGTTGCTGGATGCTTGTCTGAAGAAAGATTTTACCATCCGGAAGCCCCGGATTGCCGTGTTGGGACTCAATCCCCATTCCGGCGAGAACTGTATGTATGGGGAAGAAGAGAAGAATGTGATTATTCCGGCGATCGAACGAGCCCGGGATAATGGGATCATGGCTTTGGGACCTTATGCGCCGGACGGATTGTTCAGTGGTGTAGAATTTGAAAAATTCGATGTTATTCTGGCCATGTATCACGACCAGGGGATGATTCCTTTCAAAACGATAGAGGGTAATGAAGGAGCGGTGTTATTGGCAGGATTACCTATTGTATATACCTCTACGGTGCATGGTATGGCGTATGATATTACCGGACAGGGTATAGCGGATGAATCGGGTATGCGCAATGCGCTTTATCTGGCTATCGATGTGTATAATAACCGGCAGATGAATGCCGAGTTAGCCCAGAATCCCCTGAGACATTACGACATCGCTTCCAATAGTAACGAAAGCGATTTGAATGTCGAGCAGATTGCCGGAATTGAAAAAGAGATGGAATAATACACTCCCAAGTTTTGACGCTGATTAGCCAACTAATTCACAAAGAATTGAACATGAATTGGTTGGCTGATTTTGTGTTATTTCCCGAATGTCCCTATTTTGTAAAAAGTTTTCAATATTCTATGATATACCCGAAGAGTATTTTTGCAGCATGCTGTTGTATCGAGAGCGATATAGTTTCCTTGTCGGGGTATGTAGCAGTCCCATTTTCCGAATATTCCAATTCAGGCGGAAATCGAATAGAAATCCACAACAAACAGCTTTAGGATAATGTGATTGTCAGTGAGAGGACGATTACCATCAGGTATTGGAAAAGGGTTTTGAGGAGTTTCTTCATGGAAATTTGAATTTAATTTGAGTATTTACATTTTACTGAAATAATTGTTCTTTATTTTTTTTAAATAATTTCTCAATGACTCTGTGTCGTCTTTGTCTGGAATGAAAATATTTTGCACAGTATTGTTTGAATCTATTGTAAACAATAATGGAGTAGTATATTTGCTTAGTGGAATTTTTTCTTTTTTTAATGAAGTAGTTATTTGTTTCCCTAAAAAGTTTTTTCTTAATCTGTTTTCAATATCATTTGAAAAAAATATAATATATTTATTTTTTGTATAGTTGGGAAACTCTGATTTGATGGTTTCACTTATTTCCTCGAGACACGGTTGACAAGCTTCCATTGAGAAATGGAAAACTAAGATATTTTTTGCAGATATATTTATCTCTGGATCTGTACTAGTATAGAAGGGGGTATTTTCTATTTCTTTGATTATTTTTGCTTTGATTGTTTCAATATAGTGTATATAATTGGATTTCCGAGTATGATATTTCTTATATTGTCGAGATATAAATATGGATAAACATACTAAGTTGAAAACGATTGTGGGAATAATAATATATTTCATTTTCATAACTATTCCTTTTTTAAAATATATTCGATTAGAATAGGATTACTATCTTCTGTCAGCTGATTTAATATTTGATTGTTTTCGTCGTCGAGTACTTGTTCATTCAGATATTCTTCTTTTTTTCTCCAGGGTTCGATGGGACCGAGAGCAATGGAATCGTTTAGAACATAGGGAGTGAAGATGACTCCTTCTTTGGTTTTGTGAAATACAATATTCCGCTGTGTCTTTTTATTGTGTAGAACATTTACATATTTTTTGCCGGATCGGATAGAGAGACAAGTATAACGGTATAAATCGGTTTCCAGGTTATTGACATGCGTATAGGGGAGTAATTCCTGTATGGCAAAATAATCTTTTCTATTATTTCGGTCGTATTCGGGAATCACTTCGTTCGGGTCGTATTTGTGTCCCGGGAAAAACCATCGATAGGCAGGAGCTATGTTTGTCGGGGTAATGGCGAATACATCATCGTATAAATAACGGGAAAAATATACGGTGTCTCGGAAACGGTAAAAACTGCTCAAGGGCGAGTTTATGGATAATTTTTTTGAACTTTTAAAACCACTGTAAACGATTTTTGAAGTAGTCCGGGAATAAATATTTAATGTAGAAGGTTCTGATAGACTATAAAAGGCAATACTGTCTCGGCTCAAAGGAATGAATTCATCGTATGCATGCAGGTCTTTGGGTAACCTGAAAGAATGGAGATATTTACCGTTTAAATCAAAAGCAAGCAGTTTTCCCCAGGGATCGAGTATCTCCAGGCATCCGTTGAAAGGATTTATGGCTAAATCTGAAATAGACATATATTCTTCGGGGCCTCTCCCTTTTCGGTTTATTTTAGAAATAAACTGTCCTTCTCGGTTGAAAATGAAAATTTGATTCTGGATACGATCGTAAATAAAAATCTTGTCTTTAGAGGTAATAATTTTAGTAATATGGGCGACTAATGAAGAATCTGTCGTTTCCAAAGGAATCAGACGGACCTGGGAAACGAAATCGAACAGGGATATCTCGTCTTCCTGTTCGATAGAAGCGGTGATAGTATCTACTTCTTCGTTAACGGTGAGTGAGTCTTTACAGCTGCCGATAAATAGGCAGAGAACTAATATAAGAATGGTATTTTTCATTTCAATGGTAGTTATTAAATAAATAATTTGAGGAATTTGTTTTCAAATTTTGTTGAAACATGATGAAAACAAATTCCTTTTTCATTTTACATATAATCGAAAGGTTTATCGCAATAATTACTTAGAAAACCTGTCTCTTTACACCACCAATAGTGGGCAGAACCTATTGGTTCATAACAACGTCCCCATCCTTTGCCGCTACAATTAACGTCAACAGGAGGTAAAGTCTCTCCTGCTGCAAATGCTTCTACTTTATCGAAGAGAAGTTCTAATTTTGAGTTATCTACATTTAACATGTTTATGAAATTGAAAATTGTTAACATAATACATATGCAACTTCCAAAAATTAATTTTCTTTTCATATTCTTTTAAATATTAAATTTTAAGTAATTAGATTAATTTGATTTTTAATTCTTCCCTGCCTTGCAGCGAAATTATACGAAAAAAGTTAGTACATTGCAGCCTCTCTTTCTTTTTTAGGGGAGTGATGGGACGACGACAGATTGTCTTTGTCAAAAGTTGGTCTGTCGATCATCCTATTTTCTCTAGGTTAAACATTTATTAACAGAATAAAGTAAAATAAATTATTTTGAGGAAAAAATTTCTAATATTCTATAATATACCCGAAGAGTATTTTTTAGGTAACAGGCTCTCCATTTTTCGTATGTTCCGGTTCTTGAATTGCTCGGTATCGTAAATTTAGTTTTGTAGTAAGAGAGAAACTAGAACGGGATATTATTTCATACGCCATTTATTGTAGTATTCCGTATCTTAGCCATATCCTAGTCCGGATATTTCTTCCGTTTGGGCTACCGAATCTTATTTTTGGGGGAATATCTAAAGATACAAAAAAGTCAACTGATCCACAATGTTTTAAATATGAATCAGTTGGTTAGCTTTATGTTATTATTGAATGTCCCGCTTTCGGTCATTTTTTCCCTTTCAGTCTTCCGAGAATACGGGGGATGTAAGTAGAAATGTGCCGTTTCTTTTTGGCTTCGTATACATCTGCAATTTTTATCAATATCGCAGATTCCTCCACTCCGCCGAAACCGGGGTTGATGGCCGTTCCGAACATCTTCATCGAAGGGGACAGACTCATATAAGCATTTACCAGGGGAGGAATGTTTTCTCCCAATTCCCGGACATAATGGGACAATATCTTGTAATCTTCATTATAATTATTACCGATAAAGATTTTTTTCATCTGTTCCTCGTCGATTTGAATATTCAGTGGATGGATAGGAACCACTAAACCTGCTGTATCCTTGAAATATTTATCTATAAAATAGAGGATCATATTCCGGGCCTGAATATTAAAACTGGTATACATCGTCACTTTCCCGAAAAAATATTCTATCTGGGGATGTTCTACCGTGAGGGCTCCCAAGCCGTCCCAGAGATTATCCAGAGCGAAAACAGATTTCCGTCCCATGCGGGTCGACTGGTAGATCGGGTGTACGAAAGAACGTCCGAGTTCGATCATTTTCGGCAGGTAATCGGATTTGAATTGATCTGAAAAACGGAAAAGTTCGGTTGTCGCCAGGTTCGGTTCTCCTTCGGCATTGAGCGATAGATGGTCACAAAGAATATAACGGTAGCCTCCGATAATTTCCTGTTCCTGGGGATCCCAGACGATCAGTTGCTGATAAGGAGTTTGTGGATCGACATCGAATTCGTCGATGTCGGTTTCTTTCCCGGTACCACCTCCGGCACTACGGAACGTAAGCTCGCGGATACGCCCGACTTCCTGCATCAGGTTTGGAGCAGAATGAGCATCGAAGGTATATATTTCATTACCGCCTTTATTCGTCTTCCGCATAAAATGTTCTTCAGTCAGCTCGGCGATAAGCTTCTTTTTCTCGATAGGGTAAATGACAGGTTGCATTTTTTTACAATTTGAAAATATAGGGTTTTATCGATGGGAAGCAAGGAGCCGGTGACTTCTGTGCCGATCGATTCCACGGAACAAATATAATGCTTTATCGGTTTTTTTTGTATCTTCACACGCAAAATAATGATATCGATTAAAGCATAAAGCCCGATGAAGTTCAAGGTATTTAGTAAAATTCGTTTTTTCTTTCTGATATATAGCGTTATGATCTTTAGCGCTTGCCATGATTCCGATAAAATCGAGCCGGAATACGGTGAACGTACCGTATTGATTTATATGGCAGCCGATAATAATCTGAATAAAGACGGTGAAACCAATATAAAGTCTATCCTGAAAGGGATGGAACAAACGGCAGGACGGCTGGTGATTTATATCGATCCCCGGTATGATGTGCCTCGTCTGCTGACCGTTAAAGGGGGGAAAGGGTGCCGTCTGGATACCTTGGAGACTTATACCGAAGAAAATTCGGCTTCCCCCGAAGTGTTGGCAAGGGTGGTACAGGAGGTGCAAAAAAGATATCCGGCCTCTTCCTATGGGTTGGTGTTGTGGTCGCATGGTCTGGGGTGGGTACCGCCGGAATATTCCTTCCCGGGGGGATATGCGATGCGGTTGCCTGATCCGGATATGCCGAGGACGAAATATTATGCCGAGGACGAACATCCCGGAACAACGGGGAAGGCTTATATGGATATCCGGGAGATGGCTGCCCGCTTGCCCGGACATTTCAACTTTATCCTTTGGGATGTATGTTTTATGGGAGGTATCGAGGTGGCTTACGAATTGAGAAATAAAACCGATTATCTCATCGCCTCTCCGGCAGAGGTGATTTCCGACGGGTTTCCCTATGAAAAAATAGTACCTTTGCTTTGGGGAGGGGAAGAGGCTATGAAACAGATTTGCCGGGAATATTATAACCATTACAATAAATATCCGGTTAATTCCCTGTGGCGTTCGGCGGTGGTCGGGCTGGTAAAGACCGGAGAATTAGAACCTTTGGCAGCGAAGGTACGCACTCTTTTAGCCGGGAAGACCGACTATGCGAGAGCCTGGCATTATCCGCTGAATCAGGGGGGATTGCCTATGGTATTTTTCGATTTCGGCGACTATATCCGGAAGATGACTACCGAAGAGGAATATAATTCGTTTAAAAAACTATTGGACCGGGTTGTGATCTACAAGGCAGCTACCGAAAAGTTGTTCGGTGATGAGGTGCCTGCCGATAAGTTTAGCGGCCTGACTTCATATATTCCTTTTTCGGAATGGTCTGATATGAATACCTATTATTATACTTTGGATTGGGGAGCTACGGTATACGAAAATAATTGATGGGATGAACCGACGGATTTTACAACTGGCGATACCTTCTATTGTATCTAATATCACAGTCCCTTTACTCGGTTTGGTGGATGTCACGATTGTCGGGCATCTCGGATCGGCGGCCTATATCGGTGCAATTGCGGTGGGAGGATTGTTGTTCAACATCCTCTACTGGAATTTCGGTTTCCTGCGTATGGGTACCAGTGGGTTGACTTCTCAGGCCTATGGACGTAAGGATGCCGATGCAGAGGTAAAAGTATTGGTACAAGCGGTCAGTGTCGGTTTGATTTCTGCTGCCGCTATTCTGATCCTGCAATATCCTGTCGAACGGCTGGCCTTTTATTTATTGGATACCAGCCCGGAGGTAGAACAATATGCCGTCACCTATTTCCGGGTGTGTATTTGGGGGGCTCCGGCTGTATTGGCGATGTATGGTTTCAAGGGATGGTTTATCGGAATGCAGAATTCCCGTTTTCCCATGTATATCGCTATCGCGGTCAATATCATCAATATTGTCTGTAGCCTCTGTTTTGTGTTCGTCCTGGGCATGAAGGTGGAAGGGGTGGCTTTGGGAACCGTAGTGGCCGAATGGTCGGGATTGGCTATGGCTTTGTTATTGTGGAGAAAGCGTTACGGGTGGTTGCGTTCCCGGATCGTTTTGCGCAATAGTTTACAATCGGTGGCTATGCGCCGTTTTTTTGCCGTTAACCGGGATATTTTTTTAAGGACTGTTTGCTTAATCGCCGTCACTACTTTTTTCACTTCTACCGGTGCACGTCAGGGCGATACTATTCTCGCAGTGAATACTTTGCTGATGCAGCTTTTTACCCTTTTTTCCTATATTATGGATGGTTTTGCCTATGCTGCCGAAGCGCTGGCCGGGCGGTATATCGGGGCTTGTGATCTGAAACAGCTCCGGCATGCGGTGCGCAATTTATTCGGTTGGGGAGTCGGGATGTCACTTTTATTTACCTTGTTGTATGGCGTAGGAGGGAAAAATTTTTTAAGTTTATTGACCAATGATCAACAGGTGATCCGGGTGGCAGGAGATTATTATTATTGGGTATTGGCCATTCCTTTAGCAGGTTTCAGTGCTTTTTTATGGGACGGTATCCTGATCGGAGCTACGGCTACCCGCCAGATGCTGTGGGCTATGGCAGTCGCAGCAGGGGCTTTTTTCCTGATTTATTACTGTTTTTCGGGAGGAACCGATAATCATATCCTGTGGTTGGCATTTCTGGTATATCTTTCATTGCGTGGTATCCTGCAAACACTTTGGGGACAGCGGATATTTTCACCACGATACCTGAAACAGGGCTGAAAATTTATCGTACCGATAAATTTTAGTTTGTGAAGTTTATAAACTAAATCAGATTATGAAACGTTTGGAAATTCTTTTGGATGACATTACACATTTAAAGGTAGATGCGATTGTGAATGCTGCGAATTCTTCATTGTTGGGCGGAGGAGGTGTCGATGGGGCTATTCATCGGGCGGCCGGACCTGAATTGCTGGAGGAATGCCGGAAATTGAACGGTTGCCCGACAGGAGAAGCGAAGATTACGAAAGGGTATCGTTTGCCGGCGGCTCATGTGATACATACGGTAGGACCGGTTTACCGGGACGGCGGGCATCATGAACCGGAATTGTTAGCCTCCTGTTATCGTAACAGTTTGCGGCTGGCAGTAGAGAACGGGTTGAAAACCATCGCTTTCCCCTGTATCAGTACCGGAGTATATCGTTATCCCAAACTTGAGGCTGCCCGGATCGCGTTCCGGGAGATCACTCGTTTTTTGGCTGTTTATCCCGGTTTTGAACAGGTGATTATCGTCTGTTTCGGGCCGGAGGACTTCAATATATATAACCGGCTTTTGGCAGAAGGGCCGGAAGCCTAAGAAAGATCGGCTCGCATGCGCTTTATGCCTCCGGTAACAATACCGTAATTTATCAGGAGGATCAGGATCAGACTCCCCAGGAAATATTGCCATCCCCAGGTGTCCAGGATCACACCCGTACCCCAACCCAGCAAACTGGATCCCAGGTAGTAGGTGAGCAGATAAATAGAGATAGTGACCGAACGCTTGGAGAGATTGTAATCGCTGACAATACGGTTGCATAAAACATGTACGACGAAAAAATTGAAAGTAAATACAGCCAGTCCTAAAGTCACGACCCGGAAGTCGGTGATGTATAATAGTAAAATGCCGGCAGCTGAAACTAAAAACATGGCTTTTAATACCTTAAAATGAGTGAAGTACCGGGTGAGTCCGGCTGTCGCAATCGACCCGAAAATACCGAATATATACATTAAATAAATATAGTGGATATAATGTTCCGGGAAATTGAAAGGTGCTTTGGTCAGATAGAATCCCAGGTAATTGTATAAACTGACGAAAACCCCCAGGATCAATCCTCCGGTCAGGTAGAAAGGGATCAATGCTTTTGAGGTGATCAGTTGGAGATTTGCTATGATGAGGGTATGGAAGCTTTCCTTGCGGGGCATAAAGTTGGTGGAGCGGGGGCTGAACAGTAAGAACAGTATGGCGAATAAGGCGCAGATCAAACCGATGCTGACCGATGCGATCCGCCAGGTGTAAAGGGCTCCGATCCAGGATGAAATGACTCGTCCGGCCATACCTCCCAATGCGTTTCCGGCGATATACAGACCCATGATTTTCCCTTTGTTGCGGGACGATACCTCTTCCGCAATGTAAGCCATGGATACGGATGTGGCTCCGGATAATAGAAAACCTTTGGCAGCACTGAGCAAAATCAGCGGAAGAAAGGTCGGGGAGAAAGAAGCCGCAACGGAAAAGATCGACGAACTGAGTAAACCGGTACCGATCATTTTTTTCCGGGGAATGCGGTCGGCCACGAACATGGTGGTAAAAAGACCGAAGACCATTCCCAAAGTCGAAAAAGAAATAGCGAAACTGCTTTCGCTGGCCGAGAGAATAAAATCTTTGGCTAAATCCGGTAACAAAGGCTGGAAATAGTAGAGCTGGGCAAAACAGGAGAACCCCGATAAGAATACACATATTGAAATAATCAGGTCCTTCCGGTTCTCCTTTTTTTCTATGTCTGCAAAAGAAGTATTCATTGAAAACCGTGGAATGATATCTACCTTTAAAATCCGGTAAAATTACCATTGCAAAAATAGGAAAAATTATTAAAATTTTTCCCTGTATATCCGGGGATATCGGATGAAAAAATCGGTGGGATAGCAATACCGGGGGAGGCGGGGGTGGGCGGAAGGGGGATGATTAGAGAAAAGAGTACAAGGCATGCTATCGTTTACAGACAGTTTGTCTTGTACTCATACCGGAGGAAAGAGATTGCCGGCCTATCCTGTCGGATCAGATCTTTACGACCCAAACAGCCAGTTTACTACCGGATACTGTAAACTTACCGTTTCCCTCTTCATCTATGGTTACTTCTTCCTGGCGGTTACCGGTAATTTCGTGCCATATTTCTCCTTGGTGTTCTGTGCCTACCTGCATAATTTTATCTCCGTCTTCACCGTTCGAGATCAGAAGGGCCAGGCCGGAATGCGGATGGGCTTCATCCCCTTTACGGGTGAAGCCGATTGTATTGGGGTGATCGAAATAGTCTAGCTGTTCGCCGTGGGCATATTTTTTACGGGCGTCCAATAAAATATCCAGGATCGGACGGTGAGGAGATTGCTTTCTTTTAATGCTATAATAATCGCCGTAGAAAATACAGGGATACCCGTCTTTTCTCAATAAGATCAAGCCATAGGCCAGAGGTTTGAACCAGTCTTTGACTTGAGATTCCAGGGAACTGTTTTTCTGGGAATCGTGATTGTCTACAAAAGTGACCGCTAAGTCGGGATGGGCGTTGACCAGGGTGTCGTTGAAAAGTTCTTGTAAATCGTAGTCCCTGCCTTTTTGTGAAGCCTGGAAAAAATGATAATGTAAAGGGACATCGAATAGGTCTATCTTATATTTAACCTCGGAAAGGTATTTGTCCAACGAGTCTTTATCGTTTTTCCAATATTCCCCTACGGCATAAAATTGTTGTCCTTGTTTAGCTCTGACGGCTTCGAGGAAATGTGCGATAAATTGATCGTTGATGTGTTTGATGGCATCGAGACGCATCCCGTCGAGGTGTAATTCCTGGCTGACCCAGATTCCCCATTTCTTCATTTCTTCCACTACTTCCGGGTGATCGAAGTCGATATCGGCAAACATCAGGAAATCGTAGTTGCCGTTTTCGTCGTCTACCCCCTCACTCCAGGTTTTTCCTTCACCGACAATCTGAAAAATTCCTTTTTTACCGGTAACTACGTCGCAGTCGATGCCTGAAAAATGATACCAGTGCCATTTGAAATCCGAGTATTTATTTCCCCGGCCCGGAAAATTGAAACCGGTCCATCCTTCGATTTCATAGGGCTCACCGAGTTGTTCTGTTCTTTGGTCGGGGTTTACTTCCCGGGCCATGAATTTTTCGGTATAGTCCGCTCCGGCTTTGTGGTTCATCACGGCATCCAGATAGACACCGACCTGATTTTTGTGCAGCTCGTCGATCATTTCCTGTAGTTGCTGTTTGGTACCGTATTTTGTCCGGATGGTTTCTTTTTGATCGAATTCTCCCAGATCATAAAGATCATAAGTACCATATCCTTCATCGTCTTGTTTCAGGGCTTTGTAGGCTGGGGGAATCCAGACAGCCGTAATTCCGATCGCATGTAAATGAGAGGCATCCCGTTTCAACTGATTCCACAAATCCCCATCGTTGGGCATATTCCACTCGAAATATTGCATCATGACTCCGTTTTCCATATTTTTTTGTATTGGTTTCCTGTTTAAAACGAAATTTTACGCCATAAAGTTCTTATGATAAGATTATTTAGAAACTTCTGATCTTTTCTGACGTTAAAAGAGTATCGAACGGCGTGTCATTCGACAGTTTCATACCGGACTCCATGATCGGCCATTTTGTGGCCGTAAAAAAGTGTTCGTAGGGTATATAACTTTATAAATTAATTTAACCCGTTCGTTTTAACCGAAACAGATATGGAACAGAATAACAGAATTTGGTGGAAAGAAGCGGTGGTTTATCAGATATATCCCCGTAGTTTTAAAGACAGTAATGGTGATGGAATCGGAGATTTATGCGGAATCATTTCCTGTTTGGATTACATCAAAAGCCTGGGAGTCGATGTGATTTGGCTGAATCCGATTTATGCTTCGCCTAATGATGATAATGGATACGATATCAGTGATTACCGGGCTATTATGAAAGAGTTCGGAACGATGGAAGATTTCGATTTGTTACTTCGGGAAGTGCATGCCCGGAATTTAAAACTGATACTGGATTTGGTCGTAAATCATACCAGTGACGAGCATCCCTGGTTTCAGGAAGCCCGCAAGTCGCGGAAGAATCCGTATTATACCTATTATCACTGGTGGCCGGTGGAACAGGAAACTCCTCCCTTGCGTCCGAGTTATTTCGAGGAGTCGGCCTGGACTTACGACCCTCATACCCGGGCCTGGTATTTACACTATTTTTCGCGGAAACAGCCCGATCTCAATTGGGAAAACCGGGAGGTGAGAGAAGCGGTGTATGATATGATGCGTTTTTGGTTCGATAAAGGAATCGATGGTTTTCGGATGGATTCTATTCCTTTGATCGCTAAAGATCCGGCTTTCCCGCCTATCGACCGGAAGAAGTATCCGGATTTGTTTTCTTCTTATGCACATGGACCTCATTTGCACGAATATTTGCACGAAATGAACCGCGAAGTATTGAGTAAATACGATATAATGACCGTTGGAGAAGGTTCGGCCGTTACTTATAAAGAAGTGGAAAAATTTGTCGGGCCCGAGCGGCAGGAATTGGATATGTTATATGGATTCGGCCCTTCGGAAGTCCGGAATTATACAACGGCCGATTGTCCCGATTCAGGTATCGGCTATAGCCTGATCGCTTTGAAAAAAATGTTCTCCGGTTGGGATAAAGCGGTCGGGAAGGGATGGCCTGCCATTTATCTGGGAAATCACGATCAGCCCCGGATGTTGAGTCGTTTTGGAGATGACCGCCCGCAATTCAGAGTATATGCCGCTAAGATGCTGGCGACTTTTTTACTGACGATGCGGGGCACTCCTTATTGGTTGGCAGGTGATGAAATCGGGATGTGTAATCCGAAGTTCGACCGGATCGGGGATTATCGGGATATTGCGACTTTGAACCAATATAAACAGATAGAAAAACGCAAAGGAGATACGCAATGGTTTCTTCAGATGCAGCAACAGACTTCCCGGGATAATGCGCGGACACCCTTTCAATGGGATAACTCGGGACAAGCCGGGTTTACAACCGGAATGCCCTGGATCGGAGTGAACCCCGACTATCGGAAAATCAATGTAGCGGCCCAGGAAAAAGATCCCTGGTCGGTATTGAACTATTTCCGGCAATTGATCGCTTTACGGAAAAGTTCTCCGGATCTTGTTTATGCCGGCTATACCTTGTTGGATGCAAAAAATCCCCGGACCTATACTTATCTCCGTAAAGGAGAAAAATATCACTATCTTGTTGTACTGAATTTCTCTTCCAAACAGGCTGAGGCTTATCCGGGAATCGATATGCAGGGAGCGGAAATTTTGATGTGCAACTATGGCGATCTGCCTCAGTTAGATAAGGTATTGTCTTTACGGCCATACGAAGCGGTGGTGATGCGGTCGGAAGAATTCGGCGGTTGACGGGAGTATGGTTTGGCACATAATTTTGTATCTTTGCGCTCTCTTTTTTAAGCGATGGAGCGGATTATTTTTATCTTATCATATGAGAAGCGTTGGGATTGCTGGATGGTGTATGCCAACCGGGCAATAGATGCCGGTGATTTTTTTCAAAGTATAGGTCGGTATATCGGGGATGAAGACCTGGAAGTATGGCCTGTAGTCAGAAAGATTACGGAAACGATCCGTAAGTACGATACCCCTATGCTTTTCAAACAGTTTGGCCGGAAAAAATTTAAGGATGAACGTATGTTTCTGCAAAAAGTGGAGGAAGCGTATATCCGTGAAGATATCCGGCCTTATATCGATAAGTATGTCGCACAGGTACTGGATGAACTGACCGAAGCGGGTTGTCCTTTGTTTTTGAAAACCAGTCGTTTAGATAATTTTTATAAGAATCAGCGCCTGATGCTTAAATCCGTTCCTTTGCGGGCATTGTTGAAATTCGAAAGGACAGGGGAGTTTACCCGTTATATTTTGCGTTTGACAGATGGAGAAAAGACCTTTTATCCCAGTGATTACGCGTTGAAGGTGCTGACCCGGCGGCCTTGCCGGGTGGTTTCAGGCAGGCAGCTATTCCGTTTCCCGGAAGATTTCGACGGGCAGCGTTTGCAACCTTTTTTGCAGAAAAGGGAGATTATGATCCCCAAGGCAAACGAAGGCATCTATTTCCGGCGTTTTATACTGAAAAATGTACGGCATGAAGAGATCGAGGTACAAGGTTTCGACGTGATCGTCCGGGAAGTGGAAAAACAGGCCTTCCTGTCACTTGAACGCGATATACTCGGCATGCCGGTCCTGGTGATGGAATATAAATACGGTAATCAATATATTCCCGGCTGGTCGTCCCGGAAAGCTTTGGTGGAATTATATACGGAAGGGGACCGCTATGCTTTCTATAAGGTCAGCCGGGATCCGGAATGGGAACAGCTGCAAGCCCGGCAATTGGTTGCTTTGGGGATCAGGAACGATACGGAAGGGTATTTCCATTTGCCGGAAGTTACTGTGATGACCTGGAAGACTGAAAAAGAAACCGAAGATCGGGACAAAGTGAGCGGGGAGGTTATTGCCGATGCCTGGCAGAAGACCGTGACCTGGGTACAGACACATGGGGATGAGTTGAAAGCGATGGGGATCGGCTTCACTCAGAAAACATTGCGCCGGGCCTATTATATCGGAGCCTGGCAGATCGATAGTTCGGTATCGGAAACGATGGATTGGTTCGAATTGAAAGCAGAAGTTATTCTGGCTGATGGGCGCCGGATTCCTTTGCTTCGTTTCCGGGACCATATTCTGACGGGTAAACGTGAGTTTTTACTCGATGACGGCACCTTATTCCTGATTCCTGAAGAATGGTTCGCTACCTATACCGAGTTGCTTTTATTTGCCCAAGGAAAGGGGACTTCCTTATTTTTTCACCGCAGCCAGTATGTTTTATTAAAAAACTGGGCGGAGACGACCTGTCATTTTTCATTGCCGGAGAATTTGCAGGAAGAGGTGACTCTGCCCTTTGATTTTCAGGTGACTTTACGTCCGTACCAGCGTTTCGGTTATGAATGGATGTACCGTTTGTACCGATGTGGCTTGGGAGGTTGTCTGGCCGACGATATGGGATTGGGAAAAACACTTCAGGCCATTGCCCTGATCTTGAAATACAGGCAGGAAGGAGTAAAAAAGCCTGTTGTAAACCGATGGCCTGACAGCGGAAAACAACTGAGTTTGTTCGATGCCCCGGAAGAGGTAAGCAGGCCGGATGAGGGAGATCGTTCATTGGTATACCATACCTGTCTGGTGGTTGTACCGGCTTCTTTGATCCATAATTGGCGGAATGAACTTCGGAAATTCGCTCCTCAGCTGACTGTGACTATCTATGCCGGAACTAACCGTATCGATTTGCGTTCATACCTGCAACGTTCGGATGTCGTATTGATCACTTATCATACTTTGCGGAACGATATCGATATTTTGTCCCGCCTGACTTTCGGTATCGTCGTTGCCGACGAAGCACAAATGTTAAAGAATCCGGGGTCTCAGCTCCATCAGGCTATGATGCGTATTCAGGGAAGGTGTTTTTGGGCTTTGTCGGGTACACCGATAGAAAATTCACTGACCGATTTGTGGGCTGTGATGAATTGGGTGAACCGGGGATTACTCGGATCACAGCGTTTTTTCCGCGATCATTTTATCCGTCCTATATTGGCCGATGTAGAAGGGCGGATGAGCGAAGCTTTGCGTAAACTGATCGCTCCGTATATTTTACGCCGTACCAAAGAAGAAGTGTTGGCCGATTTGCCGGATCTCACAGCCGAGTTGGTCGTTTGTGAACCCGAAGAGGAACAGCGGAAGGTATATGAAGAGGAACAGTCCCGGGTGAGAAATTATATCTTGAGTGAGAGAGAGAATCAAGGGGAATTACGAAGTGATTTTATGGTTTTAAAAGCTCTGATCCGATTACGTCAGATCGCCAATCACCCCCGTTTGGTCGAAACTGGGTATGAAGGAAATTCCGGAAAGTTTAGTGAGGTATTCCGTATGTTGGGAGAAGTGATTGCTTCCGGACACAAGGTGTTGGTTTTTTCTTCTTTTGTAAAATATCTTAAAATGGTAGCTGAAGAAACAATGGTCCGGGGATGGAAATATGCGATGCTGACAGGCTTGACTGCCGACCGGGAACAGACTATCCGGCATTTTCAGGCCGACCCGGAATGCCGGATCTTCCTGATTTCTTTGAAAGCCGGTGGAGTAGGCTTGAATCTCACCGAGGCCGATTATGTATTTATTCTCGATCCTTGGTGGAATGTCGCTGCTGAAAATCAAGCCGTTAGCCGGGCTCACCGGATCGGGCAAAAACGGGCGGTATTCGTCTATCGTTTTATTACTGCCGGAACACTCGAGGAAAAAATTCTGGCTATCCAGGAACGTAAACAACGCCTTGCCGATTCTGTCATAACAGCAGCTACTTCCATCCCTTTGACAGATGAAGAATTATTGGAAGTGCTCTGAAGGGAACCTTGAATTTGGAGAAAAGAGTACGGGAGAATCAAAGTTGACTCTTCATTTCTATATTGTTTCTTCAAAAAAAGTTGAATTATAGGAGTTTATAAAGTTCATGAGGTTCATAAAGTCGATGGATCTCCTGCGAGCGCATTTTTGTACGGCACTGGGGCGGCCGGCCGGCACCGGAAGTTACGTTAATGAAAGTGCCCGCAGGGTTCAGGACTTTACGAACTTTAACGATTAATTATTCCTGCTTATTTGAAAGCCCCCAAGCCGAAAAGAGCGAAATCATACCGGATCGGATCGACCGGATCGAATTCACGAAGACGCCGGGTAAGCTCTTCGACAGCTTTGGCATCGTTTTGTTTACGGGTAAGCAGACCGAGTTCGCGGCTTACATGGCCCGTATGCAGATCTAAAGGGATCAATAGGGCGGAGGCCGGGATACCTTTCCATAGTCCGAAATCGATACCGCTGTGGTCGTGTCTCACCATCCAGCGAATAAACATATTCACTCTTTTGGCGGCTGAGCCTTTGTCTACACACGCGATGTGGCGGAGTACCCGGGGCTCGGCCGGAAGGGTAGTGAAAATCCGATACCAATGGCGTAATACCTCGAACATATCCCCGTGTATTTGCCAGGCGGTGGTGAAGACATTTTCCAACCCTCCTTCATGGCGGTAGATATGGGCTAAGGAACGTAAAAAATAACTACAGTCATAACCGTTGAAAGTGCGGTGTTTGAAATGTTCGAAACGGGCGAAATCGCTTTCCCGGGCATGCAGGACGAAGTCATAAGGAGCATAATCCAGGAGCTGCATGAGTTCCTTACACTTTTTTATGATGGTCGGACGTTGCCCCCAAGCCAGGGAGGCTGCCAGAAAACCGGCTATTTCGATGTCTTCTTTCTCTTCGAATAATTTAGGAATTTGAATGGGATCGGTATGGATAAAAAAATCGGAATGGCAATATTCCTGATATTTTTCATCGAGTAGTTGTTTTATTTCTAGTGATGTCATATTCGGTCGGGTTTGGTGGCTCTGAGCATTTCTCTTTTTCCGGGAGGTCCGGGCAGGCGTTTTAAGGTGAAACCGACTTCGCGTAAGGCTTGCTTGACTATCCCCTTGACACAATAAGTCACCAGGATTCCTCCCGGTTTCAATGCTTGGGCGAACCGGCTGAATACTTCCGGAGTCCAGAGATGGGGTTGCACTTCCGGGTTGAAGGCATCGAAATAGACGATATCGAATCGGGCCTGAAATTGTATAGACCGGAAATCTGCCCGGTATTTGTGTAAATGAAATAAAGGGGTAATCTGCTCTCCGCAATCCCAGGGGGCGTCGTGCAACATGGCGAATGATCCGGGATCGGCAGCGGGAAGTTGATCCGGATAATGAAGACGATTTATTTCTTCGGGCGGTAACGGATATTTTTCCACACTGTGATAATCGAGCGGGAGCTGGAGTTCTTCGCTCCGCAATAAGCTTAAATAAGCATTCAGCCCGGTTCCGAAACCGGCTTCCAGAATAGACAACGGGACTTCGGTGGGCGGCCGATGTTCCGGGGAGGTCAGATAAAAATCCAGTCCGGCCCGGATAAAAATATGAATAGATTCCTGAATCGCTCCGTGTACCGAATGATAATGTTCATTCAGTTCAGGAACATATAAGGTTATACTACCGTCTTCTGTTTGAATCAATTGATGTGGCATCCTTTCAACAGATTTCTGCTCTGAGTAAATTGACGAATTCGATAATATCACTTTCTGTCGTGTCGAAGGAGCAGACCCAACGTACTTCCGAGGCATTTTCATCCCAAATGTAAAAGAAGCATTCCGACTGTAATTTGGTTATTTTATCGCGGGGGATGATAGCGAATACTTCATTGCCTTGCACCTCTTGAGTGATGCGGATTCCCGGGATTTTAGCCGCTTCGTTGGCTAACATCCGGGCCATCCGGTTGGCATGTCCGGCGGTCTTTAGCCAAAGGTTGTGTTTCAGGACTGCCGAAAATTGGGCGGCGATGAAACGGGTCTTCGAGTGAAGTTGCATCAGTTGCTTACGGATATATTGTACCTCTTTGGCGACTTCCGGGTTGAAAAAGACGACAGCTTCTCCAAACATCATCCCGTTTTTAGTACCTCCGAAACTCAATACATCGATACCGACCCGGGAGGTGATGTCGCGGGGATCACATCCCAGATAGGCGACGGCATTCGAAAGACGTGCTCCGTCCATGTGTACATACATCCGATGGGCATGGGCATAATCGCAAATTTCTTTTAATTCGGCAGGAGTATAAACCGTCCCTAATTCGGTACATTGAGTCAGGGAAATCATTTTAGGTTGTGAGTGATGTTGTTCTCCGAAACCGTGCATGTGGTTTTGGATAAGACCGGTTGTCAGTTTCCCGTCGAAAGTTGGGACGGTCAGTAGTTTACAGCCCGATTGTTTCTCGATCGCTCCGCATTCGTCCACATTGATATGGGCGGTTTCGGCACATATAACGGCGTTATAGGAATGGGTGAAGGCAGATAGGCTGAGTATGTTTGCCCCTGTACCGTTATAGACGAAAAATACACGGATATTTTCTCCAAAAACATTTTTGAAATCCTGTATGGCTTTTTCAGAATAAACATCTTCTCCATAAGAATGCTGATGCCCATAGGCTGCCTCTTCCAGTGCTTTGAATACTTCCGGTAATACGCCTGAAAAATTATCGCTTCCAAAACCTCGAATCATGATAAAAATTAGAATTAAAGATAAAACGATTCAAAGATAATGAAATTAATCCCTAATCTCCAATCTTTCCCTTCTAATCCCTTTTTTTCCGGAGTATCCATTTTAGCATAACGATGAAAATTAAAAAAGAGGATACAAAGAGTAGAAAATGGCCGTATTTCAGGTCGGGGCGTTTATCGAGTATTCCGATCGCTCCGATAAACAGGCCGACCAGAAGTATCGCATAAGCGAGCCGTGAGGCTCCGTTCCGGAGCATTTTCCGGAATTCAGGAACATCCGTGATTTGTAACTCGTGTTTGATTTCGCCTTGTTTGAGTTTGTATAATATCTCGCTGATATCTCCCGGAGCGGTTTGCAGGAGGGTGGCATATCCTTTTAAGGTTTGGAAAAGCGAGGCGGCCATCTTTCGCGGAGAAAATTGAGTCATGACAACCTCTTTGGCGTAAGGGATGATGAGCTTGGCAAAGGGGATGTCCGGGTCCAGACGTTCGGCCACTTTCTGGATTGTGGCCAACGCTTTGGCCAGCATAAAAATACCGGTAGGCAGACAAAGTCCGTATTTGGTGATCAGGTCGATACAATCCTGGATCATCTTGGCGTAATTGAATTTCTCGATCGGGAGTTGGGAGAAGCGTTTAATCATTTGTTGCAGGCTGAAAATCAAATCGTCCCGTTGGTCGAAAAAACGTTGATCACAAAGCCGGATCATGGAGTCGGCCAGGCCGATAGGATCCCGGCGGGCGAAACCGATGGAAAGGTTGGCCAGAAAATCCATTTCCCGGGGACGGAGAGCTCCGACCATCCCGAAGTCGATAAAGGCAACCCGATTGCCCGGCAGGATGAATAAATTACCCGCATGAGGGTCGGCATGGAAAAAACCTTCCTTGAAGACCATGATCAGCAAGGCTTCCGCTCCGTTGAGGGCTATTTGTACCGGATCGAGTCCGGCAGCCTTCAGCTGAAGCGGATCGTCCGGCGACATACCGAAGATCCGTTCCATAATGAGCATCCGGTGGGTCGTATGTTTCATGTCGACATGGGGAATGTAGATCCGGGGATTGTCTTTGAATATATCCCGGAAACGCAGGATGTTCGTGGCTTCGTTATAATAATTCAATTCCTTGAATATGCTTTCGCCGAACTCGTCGACGACTCCTACGATATTGATGGCAGCCATTTCGGGGTATTCCAGGGCTAATTTCTTGGCCAGATAGCGCATGAGGTATAAGTCTAGTTTGATTTTCTGGTCGATATTCGGGCGTCGGATTTTGATCACGACGTCTTTCCCGTTTTTCAGACGTCCGGTGTACACCTGGCCGATAGAAGCCGAAGCGATACAATGTGGATTGAATTCTGAAAAAACATCCTTGATTTCGGCCCCTAATTCATCTTCAATCAGGCGGATCGCCAGATGGTCGTCGAAAGGGAGGGCATTGGTCTGTAATTTCTTCAATTCTTTTCTGAACCGTTCGGAGAGTATATCCGGCCGGTCGGCCAGGATCTGACCGAATTTGATATAAGTTGGTCCCAGATCCTCTATGGTCAGCCGCAGCCGTTCCTGGGTGGTATATACTGGTTTATGTTGGCGGATACGGCGCTTTCGGATACGACGCCCCAGAAAAGTATGGGAAATCATTTCCTTAAAACCGTGTTTGACCAGAATACTACCGATTTGAATGATTCTGGTGATCTTCAGATACCCTACGTATACATCTGTAATTCTCATTGCTCTTCGGGTTTAGAAGGTTGGGGAGGAAACGAAGAATCTTCCAGTAAAGCATTCAGCTTTTCTACAGCTGTTGTGAGTTGATCGAGGGTTTGAGTAAGCTTTTTATCCCGGCGGGGAGTGAATAACTGACGCAATAATAAAGTGCTGTTCAGCCCTTCCATAGCTCCTGCTATATGATCACTGAGCCGACGGGCTGCTTCCGGATCTTTATGAGTCTGTTGTTCGATAATTTTGGATACCTTTTCGATAAAAGCATCCCGGTCACTGAGCGAGGCATTGATGGAAGCCCGTAAAAGCAAGTATAATAAGTCATTTGTCATACCGATTACTTTAAGCATTGTCGATTGCAAAATATTAAACGAAAAAAGATGTGTTTAGTTGCAAAGAAGAAATTTTGCAGATTATTTTCTATTTTTGTAGGCTCTTAGAAATTTAAGATGATTTGTATATGGAGTGGATACATACTTTATTTTTCGGATCGGGAATCGGGCATTCGATTTTATTGGTAGCTATCGTTATCTTTATCGGGATATATCTGGGAAAAGTAAAAATAGCAGGTGTTTCTTTAGGAATTACCTGGATTCTGTTCGTCGGTATTATTTTCAGCCATTGGGGAATGCGGATGGATGCGCATGCTTTGCACTTCCTGAAAGAATTCGGACTGATTTTGTTTGTTTATTCAGTTGGTTTACAGGTAGGACCCGGTTTCTTCGCTTCTTTTAAAAAAGGCGGGCTTACCCTGAATTTACTAGCGGTATTGGTGATTGTATTGGGTGTTGCAATTACCTGTGTTTTATATGTCGTTACCGGTTTGCCCGTCACTACGATGGTGGGTATTCTCTCCGGGGCGGTGACGAATACGCCGGGCCTGGGGGCTGCGCAACAGGCTTATTTCGATATGACCGGTAAGGAAGGTACCGAAATCGCTATGGGCTATGCAGTGGCTTATCCTTTGGGTGTGGTGGGGATTATCGCAGCACTCATCCTGATTCGTTATATTTTCCGGATTTCTTTCGATAAAGAGACTGAATCTGCCCAAAGTCAGCTGGAAGAAAAGGAAGCACGGGCGACCCATGTTTCCGTCCGGGTGAAAAATCCGGCTCTGTTCGGTAAAGAAGTGGAGGCCGTCGCTACGTTGATCGATAAGAAATTTGTGATTTCCAGGGTGTTGCACGAGAACAATGATTTGGAGATCGCTTATTCACGCACACATCTACAGGCCGGAGATAAATTATTTATCATTGCTGCCAAGCAAGATATGGATGCGATAATCGCTTTTATCGGTGAAAAAATAGAGATGCATCGTTCTGAGTGGGAGAAGCTGGATTCCAAATTGGTTTCGAAACGTATCATGATTACCCGTTCGGAAATCAATGGAAAAATGCTGGCTCAACTTCATTTACGCGGAGGATTCGGTGTCAATATCACCCGGGTAAACCGGGCCGGAGTGGATTTGGTGGCTAGTCCGGGGTTGGAATTGCAGATCGGTGACCGGGTTACGGTTGTCGGAACGGAAGATAGTGTGAAAAGTGTAGAGAAAATATTGGGTAATTCACTCCGGAGGTTGCGGGAACCCAATCTGGTACCTATTTTTCTGGGGATCGCTTTGGGTATTTTGTTAGGGAGTATACCTTTTACTTTTCCGGGAATTCCGCAACCGGTGAAATTGGGATTGGCAGGAGGACCTTTGATTATCGCTATTTTGATCAGTAAGTTCGGACCCCATTATAAATTGGTTACTTATACGACGATGAGTGCCAACCTGATGTTGCGCGAAATCGGTATCTCTTTGTTTCTGGCCTGTGTCGGTTTGGATGCAGGGGTCGGATTTGTGGATACGGTGGTGAACCAAGGTGGTTTTGCATGGATCGGATATGGGTTTATCATTACCTTCGTGCCTCTGATGATAGTCGGCAGTATTGCCCGTTGGTGTTATAAGATAAACTACTTCACTTTGATGGGATTGATTGCCGGGAGTACCACCGATCCGCCTGCATTGGCTTATTCGAATGGTGTTGCCGGAAATGATATGCCGGCAGTGGGATATGCTACCGTTTATCCTTTAACGATGTTTTTACGCGTTTTAACAGCCCAGTTATTGATACTTATTTTGTAAATTTGCACAATCGTATATTAATTCAGTATTCCTATGTCTTACGGTATAGCAGATTTGAGTATAGTTCCCATGCGGAGTGAAAAATCGGAACGGAGTGAGATGGTTTCTCAGATTCTTTTCGGTGAGGTATTTGAAATACTGGAGGTGGATGAGAAATGGGTATATGTCAGGATGTTGCATGATCGTTACGAGGGGTGGATCGATCGGAAAATGTATCTTGAAGTCACCGAAGAATTTATCGGTAAATACAAAGCCGAGGTACCTGTATTGGCTACGGAAGTGTTTAATATAGTCGTGAAAGACGGTGATTACGGGAATAAATTGGTGGTTTCGGGTAGTGTATTTCCTTTTTTCGATGCCACGACCAAAAAGATGCAGATCGGAGGAGATACCTATACTTTGGTCAGTAAAATGAAAGATGTCGGCATCGATAGTTTGAGGGATCTGATTATCGGTTATGCCTTGATGTATTACAATACGCCTTATCTTTGGGGAGGACGATCACCCTATGGGATCGATTGTTCGGGGCTTTCCCAGATTGTTTACCGGATGGCGGGAATCGATTTGCCGCGGGATGCTTCGCAGCAGGTGACGCTCGGACAGAATTATTCCTTCCTCGAAGAAGCGATGCCCGGTGACCTGGCTTTCTTCGGAGACGAGACCGGAGCGATCACTCATGTCGGAATCATTTGGGAACAAAACCGGATCATCCATGCTTCCGGGAGGGTACGGGTGGACAAAATCGACCATCAGGGAATTTTCAACGAAGACTTGAAACGTTATACCCATAACCTGAAAGTCATCAAACGAATCCTGAACGATTAAAAGGCCATAAAGTCGAACCCTTTTAACTCATACAACTCTTCTAACTCTGTAACTCTGTAACTCTTTTAACTCTGTAACTCTTACAACTCTTTTTTTTCAAATCATTTCCCCCGCTTCCGGTCCGCAACAAAAAAGCAGATCCAGAATACTCAGATTCGGGGTAAATGGAAAACGGTCGCTGAAAGTCTGGCGGTAAGGTTTCGGGATATAATCACAACCGGGTTGTCTATGGGAAGCTTTGGGGTGGATAGCGTTACGCAGATCCCTGTAATTGATGTCCCCGATCGCGATATAATCCGTTGTAAGCCGGATATCCCGTTTCAGTTTCAGAAAATCCAGTATAGTCGTTAAGATGGCCAGGTTATGGTCGAAAAGATAAGTCTCCTGCTTTTCAAAAAAAGGCATTAAATCGTCGATATAATATTCGTAATAAGGAGAATTTTTGTAAGCCGATTCGATACCCCGGAAGTGTAATTTTTGCCAGGGAGTCGGATACACGATTTTCAGGTCCTTTATCAGGGTTTTGCTGTTGGCTTTGGCCACCGGGACGGTCAATGCGATCACGCCGTTTGCGGTCATGATTTCACAACGGTTACGGTAACTCTGTTTGCCGAAGTTTTCATATTGCTCGATATAGGTTACTTCTGCTTTTTTTAGACAAGAGAAGTAAGCTATCGGTGGAAAATAGGCTGTCGTTAATAAAAAAGGGTTCATAATAGATGTGCTTAATGAGCACAGGCAAAAATAGTAAAATATTTTTTGACTTCTCTGTTTGGTATATTTTTCCTCAATTTGTCGTAATAATTTAGCAGAAGTGTGTAAAAATTGTCATCTAAAAGTAACAAGTGTGTAATTTGCAAATTTTTGTCGTTAAAATATTGATAAAAATTTGTGAATATGCAGATTCCTTGCTATCTTTCGAATGCTGAATTGAACTGAACATAGCTACGTCTAATCGAGGATTTCTTTTCGGAATCGGAAAAAATAATTGCTTTTTTCCTCCGTTAACCGGAACATTTCCGCTGATAGAGCGTATAATGTTTGTTTGTATCCGGTAAAATAGCTGAAATAATAATATTTTATCGTAAACTTTGGTCAAGATTTTCAGAGATGTGAAAGGAAATTAATGAATAAAATGTGTGGGGTGTAGGTGCGATAGTATTAAGTGATGGATGAATAGGTGTGAATATTTTACCGGGGGAATATTTTAAACGGTATGAAATGAAATTTGATATCACAGTCAACGATCCTTTGCTGGAACCTTTTCTTCCTGTTATCCGGCGTCGCCATGAACGCAGTGTGCTGAAAGAGTTGGAATTTACCAACCGGAAAAAAAGACTTGCCGACATTTTTAATAATCATCTTTATTTTGGTTTGCACCGGCTTCCTGGAAAAGGTTGGGTATTCCGGGAATGGGCTCCTCATGCTACGGCGATTTATCTGATCGGAGAATCGAATGACTGGCAACGAAGGGAGAATTTTAGCTTCCACCGGCTGGAGGGAGGGGTTTGGGAATTGGAATTACCCGAAGAAGCCCTCTGGCATGGGATGGATTACAAGTTCTGGGTAGAGTGGCCCGAAGGAGGAGGTGAACGGATTCCCGGGTATGTAAACCGGGTTGTACAGGACGATCTGACTAAAATTTTTTCAGCGCAGGTCTGGCAACCCGAACAAGTCTACCGGTGGCGTTATTCCGGCGTAGGAAGAAGGGAGCATCCTTTGATCTACGAAGCTCATATCGGTATGAGCATGGAGAATCGCCGGGTGTCTACGTTTAATGAATTCCGGGCTTATGTATTGCCCCGGATTGTAGATCTGGGATACAATATGATTCAGCTGATGGGGATTCAGGAACATCCCTATTATGGTTCTTTCGGCTATCAGGTATCGAATTTTTATGCGGTCAGTTCCCGATTCGGAACACCCGACGACCTGAAACGTCTGATCGATGAGGCACATGGATACGGTATCGGTGTGATCATGGATCTTGTGCATTCTCATGCAGTCAAGAATGAAGCCGAAGGATTGAGTTGTTTTGCCGGAGATTATAACCAGTATTTTTATCCTGGTGAACGGGGTGAACATCGATTGTGGAATTCCCGTTGCTTCGATTATGGAAAAAATGAAGTGATCGGTTTTTTGTTGTCGAATTGTAAATATTGGCTGGAAGAATTTCATTTCGATGGCTTCCGTTTCGATGGGATCACCAGTATGCTGTATTGGGATCATGGTTTAGGGCGTGATTTTACGGAATACAAATTTTATTATGACGGTAATCAGGATGAAGATGCGATTACCTATCTGACTTTAGCCAATAAGTTGATCCATGAGGTGAATCCGGAAGTGATCACGATTGCCGAAGATATGAGCGGTATGCCGGGTTTAGCGATGCCTGTCGGCGAGGGAGGATTAGGTTTCGATTTTCGTATGAGCATGGGAGTACCGGATTATTGGATCAAATTGATCGAAGATAAAAAAGATGAGGAGTGGCATGTCGGGGATATGTTTTACGAACTGACCAACAAACGTCCGGAAGAGCATACCATCAGTTATGCCGAAAGCCACGATCAGGCTATGGTAGGGGATAAAACCATCTTTTTCCGTTTGGTCGACAAGGATATCTATACTTCGATGAGTGTTTTCGACCATAGCCTTCGGGTCGACCGGGGCATGGCGCTCCATAAAATGATCCGGCTGATGACGATAGCCACTGCCGGCGACGGATACCTGAATTTTATGGGGAATGAATTCGGCCATCCCGAATGGATCGATTTTCCCCGGGAAGGAAATAATTGGAGCTACGAACATGCCCGCCGGCTGTGGAGTCTGGTAGACGACAAGGATTTGCGTTTCCGTTTTCTGAACGAATTCGATAAAGCGATGATTTCTTTAGCAAAGAAAGACGGCTTTTTTAAACCTATCCCACTGCCTGTCGTAAGAGATAATGAGAGACAGATATTGGTTTTCCGGAGAGGCGCTTATCTGTTTGTTTTTAATTTTAATCCCCAAAGTTCATTCTCCGACTATCGGTTCGAGGTGGAAGCGGGAAAATATTTGCCGGTATTGGATACCGACAATCAGTTGTTCTCCGGTTTTAACCGGATCGACGACGGGCTGGAACATTTTACCCTTTACCGGGAAGGACGAAACTGGTTGAGTCTCTATATTCCTTCCCGTACGGCTGTTGTCCTGCAATTGCAGGAGGAAAACTTTAAAATGAAAAAATAAAATAGATATAAAGACGTTATTATGGCTTATTTGAAATTTAATAAGGATGAATTGGTGAATCTGGAATATTCACTGAAGCGGGAAGTGTTGGCGACAAACCGGGCAGGAGGATATATG
This sequence comes from Odoribacter sp. N54.MGS-14, assembly GCF_000980295.1. Lineage (NCBI taxonomy): Bacteria > Pseudomonadati > Bacteroidota > Bacteroidia > Bacteroidales > Odoribacteraceae > Odoribacter > Odoribacter sp. N54.MGS-14. The sequence goes on from NZ_LARL01000011.1 coordinate 38,790, forward strand.
TCTTCTACTATTATCGGATGTAATACCCGGAAGTACCACGGATTACTGATATTGCCTATAGAAGAATTCGATGGGGAGAATCATGTGTTGCTGTCGAACCTGGACGAGACGGTCATCCAGCATGGACGTGAGTTTAATTTGGGTATCCATAAGTATCCGGGTAATTATGAACCCCGGGGACATAAATATATTGTCGATTTCGAGTACGAACCGGTATTTACCCTGACTTACCGGGTGGGAGGCGTACAGCTCAAAAAAGAGATTATTCTGGTACACAACGAACCTCAGGTCCTGATCCGTTATACTTTGCTGGATGCCCATTCCGATACGACGTTGAGATTGAAACCGTTCCTGGCTTACCGGAATATCCATTGCTTGTCGAAAGCGAATATGATGGTCAATACCAAATATCAGGAAGTTGAAAACGGGATCCGTTCCAAATTGTATAATGGTTTTCCATACCTGAATATGCAAATCAGCAAGAAGAACGAGTTTATCGCTACTCCCGACTGGTATTATAACATCGAATACATAGAAGAACAAAACCGGGGATATGATTTCAGGGAAGATTTGTTCGTACCGGGGTATTTCGAATTTCCGATAAAGAAAGGGGAAAGTGTGATTTTTTCTGCTTCTGTCGATGCGGTGTCTACCGGACGGTTGAAAACCAAATTCCAGAAATTGGTGGATAACAGGGCTCCCCGTAATAGCTTTGTGAGTTGTCTGAAATATTCGGCTTCCCAGTTTATCGTGAGAAGAGGAAAAGAAACCGAGATCATGGCAGGATACCCCTGGTTCGGAAGATGGGGAAGGGATACCTTTATTGCTTTGCCGGGAGTGACCCTGGCTGCGGCGAATGATGGCAGGACTTGTAAAGAAGTTCTCGACACGATGATCCGTCAGCTGAATAACGGTTTGTTCCCGAATATCGGTAAAGATAAAAATGCTTCCTACAATTCGGTCGATGCTCCGATGTGGTTTTTTAAAGCCGTTCAGGAGTATGGAGAAGCCGTTCAGGACGATGCTGCTGTCTGGAAGAGCTACGGGGCGAAGATGAAGGCCGTTTTGAAAGCTTACCGGGATGGAATCAACGAATATGTGAAGATGGTGGATAACGGTCTGATCTGGGCCGACGAACCGGGAAAAGCACTGACCTGGATGGATGCCATTGTCAATGGCGTACCGGTTACTCCACGCGGAGGCTATCAGGTGGAAATCAATGCTCTTTGGTATAATGCTATTTGCTACACCCTGAAACTGGCCGGGCAGGCCGGAGATAATAAGTTCGTGAAAGAGTGGAAAGATATGCCTGACAAAGTAAAAGAAAGCTTCCTGAAAGTATTCTGGAATGAAGAAAAAGGCTATTTGGCCGATTTTGTCAATGGAGGCGGACAGAATGTTTTTGTACGTCCGAACCAAGTCATCGCCTGTTCGCTCGAATATAGTCCGTTGTCGGACGAGATGAAACATGGCGTGCTCGATGTCGTGAAGAACGAATTACTGACACCGAAAGGCTTACGGACACTGGCACCTAAGAATCCGGCCTATGAAGGCACCTACGAAGGAGATCAGGCAACCCGGGACAGAGCTTACCATCAGGGAACGGTTTGGCCTTGGCTGCTCGGACCTTATATCGAAGCTAATTTCCGGCTTTATGGGAAAAAATTTGCGAAAACAGCCCGCGAATTATTGGCCAATTTCGAAGAAGATATGACTGTGTATGGGGTTTGTTCTATCGGGGAAATTTATGACGGAAATCCTCCTTATACTCCGAATGGGTGTATATCGCAAGCCTGGAGTGTGGGGGAGATTCTGAGAAGTATGGCTTTGCTGGAGAAGTTTTGTAAAGATGATAGATGACAGATGATAGATGGGGAAGAGGCAGACGAGAGGAATGAAGTGGAAAACTTCGGATAGGGAAACACGATAAGGGGAAGGAAGGTTTCGCACGATTGCAAAAAAAATTAATTATAATTATATGAAAACTAGAGTATTGATGTTTGGCTGGGAGTTTCCACCTCATATTGCCGGAGGATTGGGAACTGCATGTCTGGGATTGACCCGGGGATTGGCTAAACAAGGAGTTGAAGTGCTCTTCGTCATGCCGAAAGCGAGCGGTGATGAAGATCAGAGTGCTGCCAAAATTATTAACGCCAGTGATGTGGAGTCTTTGTACCAATACCATGATGTGGAGGAATATTGGAAAAATATCAATTTCCTGGAGGTAGGCTCTAATCTGATGCCGTATATGGATCCCGAGACATTTACCCGGGAAGTGAATAAGAGTGTTCTGGAAGGAAGCGAAGAAAATCGGATTGAATTTAAGAACAAATATCAATTTTCCGGTAAATACGGGGCTAATCTGATGGAAGAAGTGGCTCGTTATGCTCTGGTTGCTGCTACGATTGCAGGACAACAACAGTTCGATGTGATCCATGCTCACGACTGGTTGACCTATGCTGCGGGTATCGCTGCTAAAAGAGTGTCCGGTAAACCTCTGGTGGTACACGTACATGCCACTGAATTCGATCGTAGTGGTGAGAATGTGAACCAAACGGTCTATAACCTGGAACGGCAGGGGATGCTGGAAGCCGATCGGGTGGTGACCGTCAGTAATCTAACCCGGAATATCGTCATTACCCGCTATGGGATTAATCCGGATAAAGTGGTGACGGTACATAATGCCGTTGATTTTCAGTCGTATTCCGAAATGGAAGTCGAGAGAGGGGTAAAAGAAAAGGTCGTGACCTTCCTGGGACGGATTACTTATCAGAAAGGACCCGAATATTTTATCGAGGCAGCGAATAAAGTGCTGAAACGTTATCCGAATGTACGTTTTGTCATGGCAGGCAGCGGGGATATGATGAACCGCTCGATCCGAAGGGTGGCTAAACTGAAGATTGCAACGAAATTTCATTTTACAGGTTTTTTACGTGGCCAGGATGTGCAAAAGATGTTTGCCCACAGTGATGTCTACGTGATGCCTTCGGTATCCGAACCTTTCGGGATTTCTCCGCTGGAAGCGATGCGCTCGGGGGTACCTACGATTATCTCTAAACAATCGGGAGTGGCCGAAGTGTTGAAACATGCGATCAAGGTTGATTTTTGGGATGTCGATGCCTTGGCGGATGCTATCTATGCTTTGCTGGCGTATCCGGCATTAGCTGAATTTGCAGCTAAATACGGCTTGAATGAGGTGAATACTTTAAAATGGGAAAATGCAGCGTATCTCTTAAAAACGATTTACGAAGAATTAAAAAGATAAAACAATAACAATTAAAATATGACTACTATGGATAAGAAAACGTTGTGTTTGTATTTCCAGGTGCATCAACCGATACGTTTAAGAAAATATCATTTTTTCGATATAGGCAAGAATAGCGATTATTACGACGATTTTGCCAATCGTACGATTACCCGTAAAGTGGCCGACCGTTGCTATTTACCGGCCAACCGGATGATGCTGGAGCTGATTCGGAAATACGGAAAGAATTTTAAAGTGAGCTTTTCTATCTCCGGAATGGTTATCGAACAATTCCGTGAATATGCCCCTGAGGTTATCGATAGTTTTAAAGAATTGGTGGCTACCGGATGTGTCGAAATATTGGCCGAAACTTATTCCCATTCCTTGGCTTCGCTGGTGGATGAAGGCGAATTTAAAAAACAGGTGAAACAACATGCTGATCTGATGAAAGAATTATTCGGGGTGAAACCGGTGACTTTCCGGAATACCGAACTGATCTATTCCGACGAGATTGGTGAGATGGTTGCCCGGATGGGATATAAAACGATGCTGACCGAAGGAGCACGGCATATCCTGGGGTGGAAGAGCCCGGATTATGTCTATACCAATTCGATTAATCCGAAATTGAAGCTGTTGCTGAAAAATTTCAGACTAAGCGACGATATCGCTTTCCGTTTTTCCGATAAAGGTTGGGATCAATGGCCGCTGACTGCCGATAAATATGCTTCCTGGCTGAATGCTGCCGACGGAGAGATTGTCAATCTTTTTATGGACTACGAAACTTTGGGAGAACACCAGGGAGGCGATACCGGGATTTTCGATTTTATAGCAGCTCTGCCGGCACAGATTTTTGCTTCTACCAATTTTGAATTTCTGACTCCTAAAGAGGCTGCCGCAAAACATCAACCGGTAGCTCCTTTGCATGTCCCTTACCCGATCTCATGGGCCGATGAAGAACGGGATGTCACTGCCTGGTTGGGAAATGAATTGCAGAATGAAGCTTTCGAGGAGCTTTATAAAATGAAAAATAAAGTCAATGCGCTCAAAGATCCGGTACTTACCCATGATTTCGATTGCTTACAGGCTAGTGACCATTTCTATTATATGTGCACCAAGCTATTTTCTGATGGAGCGATACACCAATATTTTACTCCCTACGACACTCCTTACGAGGCATTTATAAATTATATGAATGTGCTGAGCGATTTTATACGGAGGGTAGAAGAAGAAACGGACCGGAAGAAGACAAGACATCCGAAAGAAGAAAAAGAACCGAAAGAAACCCGGAAAGTAATCGAAGTCCCGGAAACTTCGAAGGAAGAAACTCCAAAGACCGGGAGTGAGAAGAAAAAAGCAAGAACGACGACCAAAAAGAAATAAGCTTTTCGGGCTAAGCCGGAAAAAGATCGGTATAATTAGTCCGTAAAGTTCTTCAGGTTACTCCTTCGTTGCTTCAAGTTCATAAAGTGTGTAGAACCTGCGGACGTCTTCTTTATGGGACTTTCGGGTCCGGTCGGCCGTAGAGAAAAGTGCCCGCAAGGTCCGGGGACTTAATAAACTTGATCGCTCATGAACTAAACCGATTCAGGAAAGGCATTGCAGGAACAATGAATTTCCTGAATTTTGATTTTTTAGGTTTTGATTATCAACTTTTTGGATAAAAATATGTACCTTCGGGGCTCATTTAACACACGCAAAAGTAATATGGATAACAATAAATTGAAGAATCCCGCTTACCTTTTTGAAGTAAGTTGGGAAGTTTGTAATAAAGTGGGGGGAATTCATACGGTGATTTCGACCAAAGCCCTCAATATGGAAAAAGAATACAGCAGTAGTCATATTTTAATCGGCCCCGATGTCTGGCGTTATACCGAACAGAATCCTGAATTTATCGACGATCCCCGTTTGTTCAGGTCCTGGCGGCAGAGAGCAGCCCAGGAAGGCTTGCGTATTAAAGTAGGACGGTGGAATGTGGCTGGAAAACCGATTGTCATCCTGGTTGATTTCAGTACGTTCATTACGCAGAAAGATGAAATTTTTGCTTCTTTTTGGGAAAAATATAAACTCGATTCGATTAGTGGTCAATGGGATTACATCGAACCGGCCCTGTTCGGATATGCAGCAGGGAAAGTGATCGAGAGCTTCGTTCGCTTTAATTCTTCTATCCGGCAGCGGATTATCGCCCAATTTCACGAATGGATGACGGGAGCCGGATTATTGTATTTGAAAAGTGCGATGCCTCAGGTGGGATGTGTATTTACCACTCATGCCACTGTGTTGGGCCGTTGTGTAGCCGGGAATAATCTACCCCTGTACAGTGAGATGAAAAATTATGTACCCGAAGAACTGGCACGTCGTTTCAATGTCATTTCCAAACAGTCTCTCGAGAAGACCGCAGCACATCAAGCCGATTGTTTCACTACGGTCAGTGAGATCACGGCTACCGAATGTGCTCATTTTCTGGATAAAGAAGTAGACCTGGTTACTCCCAATGGATTTGAGAATGTCTTTACGCCTTCCGAAGCCGAATGGGAAGGCAAACGAAAGGCCGGAAGAGAAAAATTTCTTCAGGTGGCACAGGCGATTTTGGGGCGTCCCGTAGCCGAAGACGCCTTGATCCTGGGTATCAGTGGACGGTACGAGTTTAAAAACAAAGGAATCGATGTCTTTATCGATGCCATGGGACAATTGAATCGTAACAACGGACTCGGTAAAGAGGTGTTGGCCTTTATTTTGGTACCTGCCGGACATGCCGGTGCAAACAAGGAATTGCTGCATAACCTGGAATTACCTTATCAGGCCGTTACCTCTACAGATCTTTATCTGACACATTATCTCAACGATAGTGCCAACGATCCGGTGATGAACCGTATCCGGGCACAAAAATTGCGTAATTCCGAGGAAGATAAAGTGAAGATCTTCTTCGTTCCCAGTTATCTGAATGGAGATGACGGGGTACTCAATATGCCTTACTATGATTTGCTGGTGGGGATGGATCTGACCGCTTTCCCGTCTTATTACGAGCCTTGGGGATATACTCCGCTCGAAAGTCTGGCGTTTAAAGTGCCTACCATTACGACCACTTTGGCCGGATTCGGACTGTGGGTGAAAGAACATTATAATATGAATCATCCCGGTATAGAAGTTATTCACCGCGAAGACGGTGATGCGTCCAATGTGGCTACGGCTATCGCCGAATGGGTAAAAAATTATACACAGGTCGGAGAAACTGAAATGCAGAAAGACCGGGACAATGCCAAAGATGTTTCCCGGATTGCACTTTGGGATAATCTGATCAATTATTATAAACAGGCTTATACGATCGCTTTGAACCAGGTCAGCGTACGCTTGAAAGACCTGCCTGCCAATATGAACGAATCGGTATCTTATATCGAAAAACAGCTCACGGTAAATAATCCCAGCTGGGTCAGTGTGATGATCCATCGCTCTATTCCCGAAAAACTGATCGCTCTGGAAGAATTATCCAAAAACCTTTGGTGGGCCTGGAATGAAGGTGCTCGTGAATTATTCCGGATGATCGATGTCGATAAATGGAGGGCTTGCGGTCACAATCCGATCATGTTGTTGGATTCGATTTCCCTGGCTCGTTATAAAGAACTGGAAAATGATGCCGGTTTCGTGCATAAACTTGAAGAAGTATATGCTCAGTTTAAAGCCTATATGGCAGCGAAAGAACATATGTCCGGGAATGGGGTTGCTTACTTCAGTATGGAGTATGGTTTGCATACTTCGTTGAAGATCTATTCCGGAGGATTGGGAATCCTGGCCGGTGACTACCTGAAAGAGGCCAGCGATAAAGGGACGAAGATTACGGCTGTCGGTTTATTGTATCGTTATGGTTATTTCACACAGAAATTATCTGCTATGGGTGATCAGGAAGCCGAATACGAAGCTCAGGATTTTATGAAGATCGCCGTAACCCCGGTACGTGACAAGGAAGGTAATTGGGAAACCATCAGTCTGGTATTCCCGGGACGGAATGTATATGCCCGGATTTGGAGGGTCGATGTCGGCCGGATAGAGCTCTATCTGCTGGATACCGATTTCGAAGATAACTTGCCCGAAGACCGGAGTATCACCCACCATCTGTATGGCGGAGATTGGGAAAACCGCTTGAAACAGGAACTTTTGCTCGGGTGTGGAGGTATTCAGGCCTTGCGAAAACTGGGTATCGAAGCTTCTACTTACCATTGCAATGAGGGACATGCTGCTTTCACCGGGCTGGAAAGATTGAAAGAATATATTACCGAGGAACGCCTGACTTTTGCCGAAGCGATCGAAGTGGTGCGGGCATCTTCTTTGTTTACGACTCATACACCTGTACCTGCAGGACATGATGCCTTTTCGGAAAATATGCTGCGTACTTACATCTCTCATTATGCCGATCGGCTGAAAATCTCCTGGGAACAGCTGTTGGGATTAGGAAAAATCAATGTCGCCGATCCGAATGAGAAATTCTCTATGAGCTTCCTTGCGGCTAATCTGGCTCAGGAAGTGAATGGGGTTAGCTGGTTGCACGGCGAAGTGAGTAAAGAGATTTTCAAAGGCATGTGGCCGGGATATATGGCCGAGGAGTTGCACATCAGTTATGTGACCAACGGGGTGCATTATCCGACTTGGGCGGCTCCCGAATGGAAGAAAATAGAAGAATCTTTGTTCGGTGAAGATTTTAAGAATCATCATTACGATAAGAAATGTTTCGAACAAATCTATACCGTTCCCGATGCTGTCGTATATGAGGTGCGTACCAAATTGCGTAAGCGCCTGATCGATCATGTAAAAGAATTGCTGAAAGACGAGGTGGCTGCCTCTTATTTCACTCCCCGGCAGGTGATTCAGATCCGTGAAACTTTGCGGGACGATATTCTGACCATAGGTTTTGCCCGGCGTTTCGCTACCTACAAGAGGGCTCACCTGTTGTTCCGTAACCTCGAACGCCTGGATGAAATCGTCAATAACCCCAAACATCCGGTGCAGTTTATCTTTGCCGGGAAAGCCCATCCTGCCGATAAAGCCGGACAGGACCTGATCAAACGGATTGTCGAGGTATCCAAATATCCGCAATTCCTGGGTAAGATCATCTTTCTGCCTAACTATGATATGGATCTGGCCAAGAAATTGGTACAAGGGGTTGATGTCTGGATGAATACGCCGACCCGGCCTCAGGAAGCTTCGGGTACCAGTGGCGAAAAGGCTGCTATGAACGGTGTTATGCATTTCTCCGTGCTCGACGGCTGGTGGGTCGAAGGATATCGTAAAGATGCCGGATGGATGTTGCCGATGGAAAGAACTTTCGAAAATCAGGCTATGCAGGATGAATTGGATTCTGAAATGATATATAACATTATCGACGATGAGATCGCTCCTCTGTTCTACGAACGGGATGCTAACGGATTATCGCCTAAATGGATCAGCTATATCAAAAATACTATTGCCAGGGTGGCTTCGAATTTTACGACCAACCGGATGCTGGAAGATTATGAAAAACAATATTATGTTTCGATGTCTGCCCGCTATCAGAAGATGATCGAAAATGATTTCGCCATGGCGGCAGAAATTGCCGAATGGAAAAAGAAAATTTCCCGCGAATGGGATAATATCGAGTTAGTCGGATTGGACCTGCCCAATCGTTCCAAACAGATCATCGCTTTGGGGAAATCTTATTACGGAGAGGTGAAACTCGAGATCGGCGAACTCAGTATGCATGAAGTAGGAGTTGAATTGGTGGCTGCCGAACAGAAAGACGGACGCCAGGTTATCCGCGAAAAACACGATTTTATCCCTGTTGAACAAGTGGGTAGTGTGGCCAGATACCGCATCGATGTGACTGCCGACTCTCCGGGATTGCTGATGCTGGCCATCCGTATCTACCCGAAAAGCGAATTACTGCCCCATCGCCAGGACTTTGCTTTGGTAAAATGGCTGTAAGCTGATCGTTCTTTTTTCAGTTATTAAAGTTAAAAAGGTTACAAGAGTTACAAGGGGGCAGAGGTTGAGCCATCTTTGTAACCTTTGTAACCTATTCCGGTAAATTTTGACAGAAAGAACCGTCCCGGAATCCCTTAATTTTATACTTTTGCACGACTAAAAATGAATCAGGGATGTTTTTGGAGAGTACTAATCGGGCCGGTTGGATAGAGGTGGTTTGCGGTTCTATGTTTTCCGGTAAGACGGAAGAGTTGATCCGGCGGTTGAAGCGGGCACAGTTTGCCCGGCAAAAGGTGGAAATATTTAAACCGAAAATCGATGTGCGTTATTCGGATGAAGATGTGGTATCGCATGACGCGAATACGATTCGTTGTACGCCGGTGGAAAATTCGGGTAATATTTTGTTATTGACCGGAGATGTCGATGTCGTCGGAATCGATGAAGCCCAATTTTTTGATTCTAATATAGTGTCGGTATGTAAAACATTGGCAGATAACGGTATCCGCGTAATAGTCGCTGGGCTGGATATGGATTATACCGGTAAACCTTTCGGGCCGATGCCTGATTTGATGGCTGTGGCCGAATATGTGACGAAAGTACATGCGATCTGTGTCCGTTGCGGGAATTTGGCCCATCATTCCCATCGTCTGTCGGATAATGATAAATTGGTGATGCTGGGAGAAAAGCACGATTATGAACCGATATGCCGGCATTGTTTTAACGAATTAATGAAAAAAGAGCACCAATAACCGGTTGGGCTGCCGAAAATGGGGGACAGAAAAAATGTTTTCTATAAAATAATCCCTTGTTTTAATTATATTTATAAATATCCTTTATTTTTGTTTTCGGAAACAAACAGAAAGAAAGTGGATGGCGCTAAATGAACAGGAAATATTAAGAGGGGTAAATCAAAAGGATTTAAAAGCGTGGGAAACGCTGTATGCCTCTTATTATGCAGCCCTTTGTTCATATGCCGATGGTATTGTAAAAGATTCCGATACGGCTCAGGATATCGTTCAGGATACTTTGATCAGGATCTGGAATTCCGACCGGACCTTTCCGGATATCAAAGAATTGACCTGGTATTTATATCGCTCGACCTACAACAATGCCCTGTTCTATCTTCGTACCCAGGCTTCCCGTCAGAATATTTTACGTAAGATGGTAGCGGAGGAGGTTGAATTACCCGACGAACAATTCGCTTTAACCGGACGGGAAGAATTGATCCGCCAACTCTATGTCTATATAGAAGATCTGCCCGAAGAAAGAAAAAAAATACTTTTGATGAGTATTCAGGGACATTCGGGAAATGAGATTGCCGATCTGCTCGGAATCAGTATTAATACGGTAAAAACCCAAAAGAACCGGGGATTCAAGTATTTGCGTGAAAAGTTAAAAGATTCGGTTTTGTTATTTCTGTTGTAATTGTCTGTTCAGATAGCTGTTTTATATTGAGTTTATAAAATCTGTCGGTGCTATATTTAAGAATAATAAACATATCGTCGGTTCCGAGCATCCCTCCCGGCATATGATTATGTTTCATCACAGTGAAGGCATGCCGGGCTTCGGTTTTCTTCAAAAGTCCTTTCATGTAAGCCGTTACGATCAGGTTGGTTGCCGGACATCCCGACTGACAGAGCCTTCCAGTTCTGCCGGACTTCGGCATTCCTGGGGAGAGGAGAAGACTTCTATTTCTGAAAGTCCCAGGGTAGGTCGTCACCCTCGGTGACTTCGAATCTCAGGCGTTTGGTAGTTTTGGGGGCGAATTCGACGACTTTAACTGTCCCGTCGTTGGAGATCGTGTTGACAGACAGTCGGTTACCGTCATCGAAATGAATGGTAATACCTGCTGTATGAATTTGTTGTGAAGGTTTGTAATACAAATGGATGCGATTGATATTCCGTGGAGTATCCCATTCGAGTTTTATCCGGGGATAGTCGATCGAGCCGTAAAATGAAACCAATAGTCCGGTATATTGCTGTTGTAGTCTTGACACTATTGAACTGAAGTTTATAAAATGTGTAAAGTCAAAAGACCTTGCGGACATTTGTTTACGTTTGCAGGTGCGATCGACTGGAATAAAGTTTAGTTAATTATTGGAAGGACATTACCGGACTTTATAAGCTAAATAAAAATTTAATGGTGCAGGGGGATTATATTGGACTGCTATCACTATATTTGCATGCATTAAAAATTGTGAAGACTTACCTATGAAATCGGGATTGATATATGAATAAGGTTGGGTGGATTCAGAAAGTTATCGTTTTGTCGGGTATGGTGATGGTTGGGGTGGTTGCGTCTGTTTTCGGGCAGACGGAGGATAGTTTGGCTAATAGGCTGCCCCGTCGGTTCGTTCATGGCCTGGGAGTAGAAGCAAGACCCGAATATGTTTTTCCTACTCATCCTTTTTTGAGGGGAGAAAATCCGGAGCGGAAACTGATTCGCGGAGCTTTTTCTACTCATTTTAAATATGCGCTTCATTATCAGCCCGGAAGTATTTACGATCGGATTTATGGGAATGTTTATCAGGGAATCGGATTGGGCTGTTATTCGTTTGGAGAATCCCGGCAAATCGGTAATCCTGTTGCCTTTTATCTGTTTCAGGGAGCACGTATCGCCCGGATTTGTCCATGGCTGTCGTTTAACTACGAATGGAATTTCGGATTGTCTGGCGGCTGGAAACCCTATGATGAACAGTATAATTCTTACAATAAGATGGTGGGATCGAAGATCAATGCTTATCTCAATGCTAATTTTTATCTGTGTTGGGCACTTTCTCCCCGTTTAAGTCTGACTTCGGGAGTCACTTTGACCCATTTTTCAAATGGAAATACAAGTTTCCCCAATGCAGGGGTGAATACCCTTGGGGGAAAACTCGGTGTAGAATATAATTTTTACCGGAAAGAAGATCTGACCTCTTTACATGCAGCCGCTTCTTATCATATTCCTCCTTTTCAGCGGCATGTCAGTTATGATTTTGTATTTTTCGGTTCATGGCGGCGGAAAGGAATCTGGATGCAGGAGGGGCAATATCCGTTACCCGAGTCTTATCCGGTTTTTGGATTTAATTTTGCCCCTATGTATAACGTCGACTATAAACTTCGGCTAGGTGTTTCTTTGGATGGAGTATATGATGGAAGTGCAAATTTGTATCTTTCCGATGAGGTATATGGAGACATCGATAAGTCACAAATCAGGCGGCCTGCTCTTTATAATCAATTTGCCCTGGGCATGTCGGGGCGGGTAGAGTATGTCATGCCTTTTTTTACCGTAGGGATCGGTATGGGTACTAATTTTATCGGAAAAGGCGATCTGAGGGCTTTTTATCAAATGTTGACTTTGAAAATAGCCATGTCACGGGATACTTTTTTACATGTGGGTTATAACCTCCAGAAATTTCACGACCCCAATTTCCTGATGTTGGGAATCGGTTTCCGTTTCAACAGTAAATATGCCGCATTTTAAATTTTTACCCGGGACCATTGTTATCGCATAACTGAAAACTATCGTAAAAATTGCTCCTGATTATAGATTAGATTTTTTCTCGATAGTTAATGATGAACTAAAAAGAAATTGGCAACTTTAACAATTTTCTTTGTTTTATCACTTAACTTTGTAAGTGAAACTGGATTATTGTATCCGGACAACAATAAAAAAACATGTTGGTTTTATAATAAATCCATATCATAAAACAACTTATTATATAGAATACATGTCAATATGGAACAGGTTTATAGGACTCAGAAATGCTGAGGATTCCATCAGTAATAAGAAAATATCTGTACAATATAATGCCCTACGTTATGCCATAGTAGATGTTGAAATTGGTTTGGAAGATTACAAAATTCATGATATTGGGGCACTTCGCTATGATGGTGCAGTATATCATAAAGTTTCGAAAGAGGAACTTTTTGAATTTTTTAGTGACGTAGATTATATTTGTGGTCACAATATTATTCATCACGATGCTAAATATCTGTTCACGGATAAAACATGTCGTTGGCTTTTAGTTGATACACTTTACATCTCACCGCTATTATTCCCGGAACGCCCATACCATAGGCTGTTGAAAGACGACAAACTCATGAGCGAACAGATAAATAATCCGGTGAATGATTGCGAAAAAGCCAAAGATTTACTGTTGGACGAAATAGCACGCTGGAAGTCGTTTCCGGAGGGAAAATGCAGACTATTTGCCTCGCTGCTAAAGGACAAGAAAGAATTTGAAGGATTTCTCAGTATGGTAGGGGCAGAGTATCTCAATGAGGGATTGACCGAAGTAATAAGGGACCTTTACAAGGGGAAAATTTGTGGGCATGCAGACCTTGTTATGCTGGTCAAAGAATATCCTTGCGAATTGGCATACGCATTGGCTCTGATCGACACGACCGACCAACGTTCCGTTACTCCCGGATGGGTACTTCACCATTATCCTAAAGTGGAATTTGTGCTAAAACTCCTGCGTCATACCAGCTGTAAGGAAGGTTGTGATTATTGTAATACCCAACTGAACGTGCTTTATAATTTAAAAGCATTCTTTAGGTATGAACAATTCCGGACATATGAAGGAGAACCACTCCAGGAACAAGCTGCTCAGGCAGCGGTGAAAGGCATGTCGTTATTAGCGATATTTCCTACCGGTGGGGGAAAATCGCTTACTTTCCAACTGCCCGCACTTATGGCCGGCAATTCTGTGCATGGGCTTACGGTTGTGATCTCTCCTTTGCAGTCGCTGATGAAGGACCAGGTAGATAACCTTGCCGATAGAGGTATTACCGATGCGGTAACCATTAACGGTTTGTTGGACCCCATTACCAGAGCACTGGCCATACAGAGAGTACGGGATGGAGAAGCCTCACTTCTATACATATCTCCGGAAATGCTTCGCTCTAAAACTATCGGGAGAATATTATTGGCACGCCATATTGTGAGATTTGTGATAGACGAAGCACATTGTTTTTCTTCATGGGGACAGGATTTCCGGGTGGATTATCTCTATATAGGAAAATTTATCCGGGAATACCAGCAAAAGAAAGGAAGTAGAAATCCGATACCGGTATCCTGTTTCACTGCTACGGCTAAACAGAAAGTAGTGCAGGACATTTGTGACTATTTCAAGCAAACGTTGAATTTGGATTTGCGGTTGTTTGCATCGACGGCCTCAAGGATCAATCTGCATTACTCTGTCATCCATGCCGAAACGGATGAAGATAAATATTTAAAACTGAGGGGACTGGTGGCAGAATCTGATTGTCCGGCCATCGTTTATGTATCCCGTACCGGACGTACGAAAGAGCTGGCTACCAAATTAACTCGTGACGGTTATAAGGCATTGCCTTTCAATGGCAAGATGGAAACTGACGAAAAGATTGACAACCAGGATGCATTTATGAATGACCAGGTTCGCATCATTGTGGCCACATCAGCTTTTGGCATGGGAGTCGATAAGAAAGATGTCGGTTTGGTGGTGCACTACGATATTTCGGATTCTCTGGAGAATTATGTGCAGGAAGCAGGGAGAGCCGGGCGCGACCCTAACCTCAGTGCCCGTTGCTATGTGCTTTATGGTGACAATGATTTGGATAAGCATTTTATATTACTGAATCAGACAAAGCTAAGTATCAGCGAAATACAACAGGTATGGAAAGCTGTAAAAGACCTTACCCGGCGACGCATGAGAGTGAGTTGTTCTGCATTGGAAATAGCCCGGCAGGCAGGATGGGACGATTCGGTATCCGACATCGAAACCCGTGTACGGACAGCTTTAGCAGCTTTGGAACAAAGTGGATACCTGATAAGAGGAAACAATGTGCCTCAGGTATATGCTACAGGTATCACGGTGAGAAACATGGATGAAGCGAGGATGCGTATATCAAAGTCACAGCTATTTGGCAGGGATGAAATAGAAAAGACTGTCCGAATCATCAAGTCACTGATTTCACAGAAGTACATTGCCAAGGCTCAGGATGCAGAGGCAGAATCGCGGGTGGATTATCTGGCAGATATTTTGGGGCTAAGTAAGAAGGAAGTCGTATCGGTTGTGGAGCGAATGCGCCAGGAAGGTATATTGGCAGATAGTAAGGATATATCTGCCTATTTGCTGGATGCCGGTGACTCGAAACGAAAATCAACGATCCTCCTCGAACGTTTTGCAAAACTTGAAAAATACATCCTTAACCGTATTCCTGACGAAGCTTTACGGATATCCTGCAAGCAGCTGAATGAGGATGCAATGAACGACGGAATCGATACCTCCAGGGAAAAGGATATCCGGACACTGCTCTACTTCCTTGCTATCAAGGGATATATCCGTAAAAAAGAAGATGCCCTCCGCAATATGGAAATCAGCCGTCAGACAGGTAGGGAAACAACCCTTAATCGTTTTGAAAAACGATTGGAAATTAGTCGTTTAACTTTGGAGTGGCTATATCAGTTAGTTGCTGCTACGAAAAAAGGAAATTCAGAAAAACAGGTAGTTCAATTCTCTGTGGTAGAACTTCTTAATCAGATAATATTAGGTCCTCACGCCTTGTTCACTAAACTCGACAATGTACAGTTGGAAGAGGTGGAGGAGGCGCTTTTGTATCTCTCAAAAATCGGTGCGCTCAAACTTGAAGGCGGTTTTTTGGTTCTTTACAATGCCATGGATATCCAAAGAATAAAGGACAATAAATCGAGATATAAGTTGGATGACTACCGAATGCTGAATGAATTCTACAAGCAGAAGATTCAGCAAGTTCATATCGTGGGTGAGTATGCCAATTTGATGGTGAAGGATTATAATGCAGCTTTGCAATATGTGCGGGACTATTTCCAAATGGACTATAAGAAATTTATCACGAAATATTTCAAAGGGGACAGGGTAAATGAAATACAGCGTAATCTGACGCCGAAGAAATATCGACAATTATTCGGTCAGTTGTCCAAATGCCAGATGGAGATTATTTCCGATAAGGATTCTCGTTGCATTGTTGTCGCAGCAGGGCCCGGCAGTGGAAAAACACGTGTGTTGGTTCACAAACTCGCATCCCTTTTATTACTCGAAGATGTAAAGCATGAGCAACTTTTGATGTTGACATTTTCAAGAGCAGCCGCTACGGAGTTCAAACAGAGACTTATGGAATTGATAGGTAACGCTGCCCACTTTGTCGAGATAAAGACATTTCATTCTTATTGCTTTGATCTCATGGGGCGGATAGGTAACCTTGAAGCGGTTAGGGACGTTGTTGCCGAAGCTGCCGGGATGATAAATCAGGGGGAGGTGGAACCCAACAAAATCGGTAAAACAGTGTTGGTCATAGATGAGGCTCAGGATATGGGTGTTGCAGAATATACACTGGTGAAGGCTCTTATGGCTAGTAATGAGGAAATGCGTGTAATAGCGGTGGGGGATGATGACCAGAATATTTATGAATTCCGTGGGTCGGATTCCGGCTACATGTATCGGTTAGTACAAGAGCCCGGCAGTAAGTTTATCGAGATGACCGAGAATTATCGCAGTGCGCGCCATCCGGTAGATTTCGCCAACAAATTTGTGAAAGTCTTGGGTAAAAGAATGAAAAGCACGCCGATTATCTCGATGAGAAAAGAGAACGGTTGGGTGAGGGTGACGCGCCATGAATCAAAATATATGTATCAGCCACTTGTAAAGGAATTGGTTCGCTATCGCGGGAATGGAACTATGTGTGTACTCACCCAGACAAATGAAGAGGCTGTAATTTTGATGGCTCTTTTGCGGAAATGGGGGATTGACAGCAAGTTGATACAATCGATGGACGGTTTCCTCTTTTGGAACATGGTCGAAATGAGATATTTTCTGAGGTATATAGACAAACGGGTGAAAACACCCCTGATCCCTGAAGAATTATGGGAAAATGCAAAATATGCTACCTTTTCCGCTTACGATAGAAGCCAGAGTCTGGCGTATGTGAAGCGTTGTGTAGAGCTGTTTGAACAAACCAATAAAACAAAATACGTTAGCGACTTCAAAGAATTTGTATTTGAGTCGTCGGTGGAAGATTTCTGCGATACTTCGGGTGCAGACGTTGTGGTATCGACTATTCATAAAGCCAAGGGGAGAGAGTTTGATGACGTATATATGCTCATTGCTGACCATTATGTGAAAGATGATCAGCTGATGCGTCGGTACTATGTGGGGATGACCCGTGCAAAAAATCGGCTGTTTGTACATACGAATGGGGACAGCTTTAATCAGGTAAGTGCAGATGAGTATCTTATCGACCCGGAAGAATATACTATGCCTGAAGAAATAGTGTTGCAACTTTCTCATAAAGATGTCAATCTGAGATTCTTTAAGGAACTTAAGCGGGAGGTACTGACCTTAAGGGGAGGAGATGTTTTGAAGTATAAAGATTCCATTTTGTACGACACTTTGACCCATAAACCGGTGGCGAAGTTGTCACAAAACATGCAGAAAACCTTGTCGGAATGGAAAGAAAGAGGCTATGAAGTAAAATCTGCATCCGTTCGGTTCATCGTGGCATGGAAGCCTAAGGACGCACCGAAAGACGAACCGGAAACTGCTGTTCTGTTGCCTGATTTATTACTGAATACTATTATATCCTAATAATTCTGCAAGTGTTATTACTTGTTCACGTTTGGTACGCCTATCAACACGCCTCTATTTTACTGAACATTGGGGTATTTATTTCTAAAACTACAGCTTGTTGATGTTGCAACAACCCTTGTTCGTCTCTCAACTCTCTAATTTTTGGGGATAACATATTTGTTTCTTTTCTTTTGTATTATCAAGTAATAAGTTTAATTGAGCTTGGAGTTCCTCTCGATTAGGAAGACGTTGCTGATAGCGTATCGCAAAAAGTTGGTTGTCTATACCTTGAAGGGCATATTCCATCAACAGCTTATCCTTCTTCGTTCCCAAAACAATACCAACCGGTGAATTATCGTCTGGCTGACAGATTGCGTTTTCAAAGTAATTTAGGTAGAGATTCATCTGGCCTATATCACCATGCTTAATTTCTACACGTTTCAAATCAATCAAGACATAGTACTTTAGAATTGCGTGATAGAACACTAAATCAACTTTGAAACGTCTGGCACCAATCGGTACGCCAATAAAGGCATCTGTCTGATTCCAATAGGAATTGCTCAATGTTGGTCTTCGAAGCTTTTTCTAGTTCCGTCTCTTTGTAACGCTTATGCTGAGGTATTTCTACAAATTCAAGAACGTACGGGTCGTGAATAATGTTGGCTGGAGTTAGTACCTCATATCCCTCATTGGCAGGAGCAAGTACACCTTCTTTGTTTGTGCTGAGCGCAAGTCACTGGAATAGTGACGAGTTGATCTGGCGTTTCAGTTCTCTGACCTTCCAACTTTCCTTGATACACTCCTTCATATAGAACTGCAACTCCATAGGATCCTCACACTTGAGTAATTCAAAGTAATGGCTCCACGGCAACTAGTGAAATAGCGTCTCACTTTTTGGAAAAGTCAAATACAGTTTGCGCATGTATTTTGCTCAAGATAAAATTTAAGTGCGCCTTGCAACTCCGCTGGTTCCTGAAACACAATTGTCTGAATTTCATATCGCAAATTAGTAGACGTTCTCAAGGGTATATGATAAAAATCAGTAAATAACGAAAAATTGAGCAATATTTAGTAAAACAAAAAGGAGTGCAACTTATTGGGTAACACTCCTTTTCTTATTTATCGTTTCAGATAGTTACTATCTTACTTCACTTCCTCAAAGTCAACATCGGTGACTTCCTGGTCTTTTCCGCCATTGTTCGGCTGACCGGCATTCGGGTTACCCTGAGGACCTTGCTGTGCACCGCCCTGCTGTTGTTGAGCCTGAGCGTTGTACATTTCCTGTGAAGCAGCCTGAAAGACACTGTTCAGTTTGTCGATGGCGCTGTTGATGCGGGCGACATCCTGAGCTTTATGAGCTTCTTTCAGTTCTTGCAGAGCAGATTCGATCGGCGCCTTCTTGTCGGCCGGCAATTTGTCTCCGAACTCTTTCAGTTGTTTTTCGGTCTGGAAGATCATAGAGTCTGCTTTATTGATCGTATCGACCTTTTCTTTTTCTTGCTGGTCGGAGGCTGCATTAGCAGCTGCTTCGTCTTTCATCCGTTTGATTTCGGCATCGGACAGACCGGAAGAAGCTTCGATCCGGATAGATTGCTCTTTACCGGTGGCTTTATCTTTGGCTGAAACATTCAGGATACCGTTGGCGTCGATATCGAAAGTGACTTCGATCTGAGGTACTCCACGCGGTGCTGGCGGAATGCTGTCCAAATGGAAGCGGCCGATCGTTTTATTGTCGCGGGCCATCGGACGTTCACCCTGTAAGATATGGATTTCTACAGAAGGCTGGTTGTCAGCTGCCGTAGAGAATACTTCCGATTTTTTAGTCGGGATGGTCGTGTTGGCTTCGATCAGTTTGGTCATTACACCGCCCAGTGTTTCGATTCCCAATGACAGCGGAGTAACGTCCAGCAACAAGACGTCTTTTACTTCTCCGGTCAGTACACCTCCCTGGATAGCTGCCCCTACCGCTACTACTTCGTCCGGGTTAACACCTTTCGAAGGAGCTTTTCCGAAGAATTCCTGTACTTTCTGCTGAACGGCAGGGATACGGGTTGAACCACCAACCAGAATCACTTCGTCGATATCGGAAGCTTTCATGTTGGCATCTTGCAGGGCTTTCCGACAGGGTTCGATCGTTGCCTGGATCAGACTGTCGCATAATTGTTCGAACTGAGCACGGGTCAGCGTACGTACCAGATGCTTTGGAATTCCGTTGACCGGGAATATGTACGGCAGATTGATTTCTGTAGAAGTTGAACTGGACAATTCGATTTTTGCCTTTTCAGCAGCTTCTTTCAACCGTTGGTGAGCCATCGGGTCTTTACGGATGTCTACCCCTTCGTCTTTCTGGAATTCGTCAGCCAGCCAGTTGATGATCTTATCGTCGAAATCATCCCCACCTAAATGGGTATCTCCATTAGTCGATTTTACTTCGAATACCCCGTCACCCAATTCCAGAATGGAGATATCGAATGTACCACCCCCGAGGTCGAATACTGCGATTTTCTGATCCTGGGACTTTTTATCCAAACCATATGCCAAAGCGGCAGCTGTCGGTTCATTGATGATACGTTTTACAGTCAAACCTGCAATTTCTCCTGCTTCTTTCGTTGCCTGGCGCTGTGCATCGTTGAAATAAGCCGGAACGGTGATGACTGCTTCAGATACTTCCTGACCCAGATAATCTTCTGCCGTTTTCTTCATTTTCTGCAAAATCATGGCAGAAATTTCCTGTGGGGAATACTGACGATTGTCGATCACTACCCGGGGAGTATTGTTGTCACCTCTCACCACTTCATAAGCTACTCGTTTGATTTCGTTCTGTACCTGATCGAAACTTTCACCCATGAAACGTTTGATCGAGTATATCGTTTTTTTCGGATTGGTGATAGCCTGACGTTTGGCTGGATCACCTACTTTCCGTTCGCCGTTGTCTACAAAAGCTACAATTGAAGGGGTAGTACGCCGACCTTCACTGTTTGGTATTACTACCGGTTCGTTACCTTCCATTACAGCAACGCATGAGTTGGTAGTTCCTAAGTCAATTCCTATAATCTTTCCCATAATGTTAATGTATTTTATTTACTTACTTACTATTCGTTTTTACCTATTATTCGTTTTCGGTGTGTCTGAGGTTTTGATTCAAACACATTTATTTTTTATCAAATGGCATGCCAGTGCTTTTCTCCGGATTATTTTTGTAAAAATGGCGGTTTTTTTATAAAAATGGTGAAGGGGTATGGCAGGAAAAACTGTCAGAACGGCAGTTGCCGGCCCGGTAAATCTGTTACATAAACAAAAAAGTAGTATTTATACCCAACTTCGGCTATTAGAAATAACTTATTTTTGTAAGTTGTAAATAGTAATAAAGTGAAGACACTAGAAATGACTGATTATGTACTTGAATCCCGATGTTGTGGGACAAAGTTTGCAGATGAAAAATGGGAGTTGGATTGCCCGAATCGGGATGGCGCAGCTTTGATTTTTGCCAACTATGCAAAGAAACAACTGGAGGTGAAAGAAAATCTTCCGGGATTGTATAAATATTCCGATTGGTTACCTGTTTGTCGGACACTGGACGGTTCCGGAGCGCCTGTCACATACAAAAGTGAAGGGCTGGCCGGCGAATTGGGATTGTCGGATTTGTATATCACTTTTAACGGGTATTGGCCTGAAAAGGGAGCTCTGATGAAGACAGGGGCTTTCAAGGAATGTGAGGCTTATGCGGTTTGTGCCCGGATCAATGACTTGAACGATAAAGTGATGGTGGTGGCTTCGGCCGGTAATACCGCTCGGGCTTTTGCACGGGTTTGTTCCGAAAATAATATTCCTTTGTTACTATGTATTCCGCAGGATTGTATCGATGCCATGTGGTCGGCTAAACCGTTGAATCCTTGTGTGAAATTGGTCGCTACCGAAAGAGGAAGCGATTATTTCGATGCTATTTACCTGTCGAATATTATTTGTGAATTAGATAAGTTTTATCCGGAAGGAGGAGCGAAAAACGTTGCCCGGCGCGATGGAATGGGGACGACAGTACTTTCTGCCGTTACCACGATCGGACGGATTCCGGATTATTATTTTCAGGCTGTCGGAAGCGGAACAGGGGCGATCGCTGCCTGGGAGGCAAACAAACGGTTTATCGTAGATGGTCGTTACGGAAATAACCTGATGAAATTGATGGTGTCACAAAATATTCCGTTTACTCCGATGTATGATGCCTGGAAGGCCGGATCGCGGGCTCTTTTGCCGGTTGACGATACGGTTGCCCGTAAGCAGGCAGAAGAAATATGTGCTAAAGTACTTTCTAACCGTAAACCTCCTTATTCGTTGAAAGGAGGATTGTTCGACGCGCTTACCGAAACCGGCGGAGATATGTTTGCCATATCGAATGAAGAGGCGATGGAAGGTATGGTCTTGTTCGAACGCACTGAAGGGATCGATATCGAACCGGCCGCAGGAGTTGCAGTGGCTTCCCTGAAGCAAGCCATTCGTACCGGAGCTGTCGAAACCGATGCTGTGATTATGCTGAATATTACAGGCGGAGGTATCGCAAAATTTAAAAAAGAAAATAAAGTGGTTTATAAACAGCCCGATTGTGTCTTTGCACTCGATACAGATCCCGATACAATTAAAGAAACTGTGATGGAATTGTTTATTTGATCCTGCCGGAGGAGAAAACCGATTAAAGTTTTTTCCCTTAAACAGGATCGTGGTAGAATGGAATAGGTTTATAAAGTCCGTAAAGTGCCCTGGCACCTGTGGGGCTTCTTTTTAGTTGCAGAGGTTCGGAGAGTTACTGTGGTTTTAGAGGTTAAGTCTAACTGCTGTAACTTTTCGAACCTCTGTAATGATTTAAATGTCGATCTTTTTTCTGGCCAACTTTGTAACCTCGTTATTGTACACTACAGGTATTGAATTTTGTTTTATCTTTGCTGCATAAATCATACATAGGTCATGAAACACAGGAATAATCTGAAACGATTTTTGTATTTGGATTTTTATTACTCGGTTTTGCGCCGGGATTGGCGGATTTCCACTTTTCTTTCCGATCTTGTTTTGAAAACAGTGGCTGTTGTCATTGTCTCGATCGATCGTTTTATTAAAGATGCTTCGATGATCTCAGCTTCTGCTTTAACATTTTATTCTACGCTTTCTTTTATTCCTGTCGTTGCCCTGATTTTAGCTATCGCCCGTGGATTCGGTGCTGCAAAGGCATTCGAAGATTGGCTCAAAGAGCAATCTTATACCAATCCCGATGTGATGCAATGGGTGATGAATATTGCGAATAAAGCCTTGGATAATACGCAGGGAGGTGTGATTGCAGGTTTTGGTATTGTTTTACTCCTCTGGTCGGTTATCCGGATGCTTTCCAGTACCGAACTGGCTATGAACCGGATTTGGGGGGTGAAGAAGGGACGGAGTCTGGTAAAAAAATTTACCGATTACATGTCGATTCTGTTTATCGCTCCGATCCTGGTCGTATTGATCAGTAGTATGAATGTTTTTATGATGGCTAATTTGCAGGAATATGCCATGGACGAAGGATTATTGAGTTATGCCAGTGCTGCTTTGAAAGCTATTCTGACTTTGATACCCTATATCTTGGTATGGTTTCTTTTCGTATTTCTTTATATGTTCATGCCCACTACACCTGTGAAATTCAAATATGCTTTGGTGGCCGGTATTGTTGCCGGTACTGTTTTTCAAATTGTACAATGGTTCTATTTGCGTTTCCAGATCGGTGTGAGCTCGTATAATGCGATTTATGGTGGATTGGCCGCTTTGCCTCTTTTATTGGTGTGGTTACAGTTGAGTTGGAGTATCGTTTTGTGGGGGACGGAGCTGTGTTATATTATGCGCAACCGCCATTTCTTGTACCGGAATGCAATGAATGCGGATAATAAATGGGTGGATAACGTTGAAGTGACGTTGCGGATGTTGCGATATATTTCCGATTTGTATATTCATGGACAAGGAAGTCCTACGCTGGCTATGGTTTGTAAAAGACTCCGAATGAGTTCCAGTAAAGTCAGAGTAATCCTACAGGAATTGGTAGATCATAAAATCCTGGTCGAAGTAAAAGAAGACGATGATGTTTCTTATTTCCCGGCAGTGGATTTTCATCGTCTTTCTGTGGCGGATATTATTAATCGCTTATCTCATTTGGATCAGAATAAAGGTGAAGAATGGAAAGTCAGATTGGTTGGGGCAGTCAGACAGGAATTCGGTCAGGATACCTTTGCTTGAGCCTGATTTGCTCTCCTGAGCGAATGCTATTTTTTTCGGTCTGTTTGGTACTTATATTTTTTTTGAGTAATTTGGCTCAAAATTTAGAAATATGAGAAGAAAGATAGAGTTAGAGTACATTTTTTCGTCTTCTGTAAAAGTCTTGTTTTCTCGTTTAAGTACCCCTGCCGGTTTATCGGAATGGTTTGCAGATGACGTATTCCAAAAAGGTAATCAGTTTATTTTTATATGGAATGGTAGTGAGCAGCCGGCTACGCTCGTAGAATTGAAAAGTAATGCCGTGGTGAGGTTTCGGTGGGATGATGCAGAAGAGGAAGATGAATATTTTGAATTTAATATACATGTGGAGCCCTTGACCGGAGATGTAGCGCTGATTATTACCGATTTTGCCGATGAAGACGAAGTCAACGATACGATAGAGTTATGGAATAAACAAATGGATATCCTGCACCGGAACCTGGGGGCCTGATCTATACGGTTTTTGATGACCAGAGAGAGAGTATTGTAAACAAAAAAACGTACCTTTGTACCTGTTTTGAAGATTTTGATAATGTACAGGTTACTTATTGGCAAATGAAGAAACTACATATATTTATGCTCAAAAGCTTTATCGGGCCTTTTGTAGCTACTTTTTTCATCAGTATGTTCGTCTTGATTATGCAGTTTCTTTGGCGTATGATAGACGAAATCGTAGGAAAAGGATTAGAGTTTACGGTAATTGCCGAGTTATTGATTTATGTGGCGACCACTTTGGTACCCATGGCATTGCCGTTGGCAGTATTGCTTTCATCGATCATGACCTTCGGAAGTTTGGGAGAAAATTATGAGTTGATCGCCTTAAAATCAGCAGGTATTTCTCTCTACCGGATTATGAAACCTTTGATTATCCTGATTATATGCCTCACAGTATTCGCTTTTGTCTTTTCGAACAATATCCTTCCGGTGGCGAACCTTAAATTTTATAGCCTGCTTTACGATATCCGGAAACAAAAACCGGAGATGTCGTTTAAAGAAGGGATCTTTACGAACGATTTGGAAGGATATAGTATTAAAATCGATAAGATCAATAAAGAAACCGGCATGATGTATAACATGCTGATATACGAACATAAGGACGGTTCCGGGAATTATGATGTTACCAAAGCCGATTCCGGGATGATGATCAGTGATGCAAAAAGTAATCTGATGGAACTGGTCTTGTATAATGGCCATTCTTATACAGATGAGGGAATGAAGAATCCCAGTTCCCGTAAAACATTTCCTTTCAGAAGATTAAAGTTCGATAAGGAAACCGTATTGATCGAATTGCCGGGAACTGACCTGAAACGAAGCGACGAAGACGGATTTCGTTCTTATTCGATGATGCTGAATCTCAAACAATTGAGTCATTCGATCGATTCGGCACGAGCTGCATTGAAAGTGAGAAAAGCAGGAGATACGAAGAAATTATTGGCGAATAATTATCAAAGAAGCAAAAGTCCCAGTCCGCAACGGGATAGTATACTGGCCGATCAAAGCCGGGGAAAGTTCAGTGATCCCGACAGCCTTTTTACTGCTTTTGATATTGAAGAACAACGTCGGGCGGTCGATAATGCCCTGCAATATGCCAGAGAGGTAAAACAACGGAACCAGGACGATCTTCATTATTATGTGGCTCAGCAAGAGAATGTAATAAAGAGTCAATTGGAATGGCATCGTAAATTCACCTTATCTTTTGCCTGCTTTATTTTTTTCTTTATCGGTGCTCCTCTGGGGGCTATTATCCGGAAAGGGGGATTAGGAATGCCGGTGGTGGTTTCCGTGCTTTTGTTTATCATCTATTATATTATTTCGATGATGGGAGAAAGGTCGGCCAGGGAGGCTGTTATCTCTCCGGCTGCCGGGATGTGGATTTCTGCCTTTATTCTGTTGCCTTTGGGAATTATACTGACTTATAAATCCGTGACCGATTCCGAGATGATGAATACAGAAGCTTACACAAGAGTCTTTAAGAAATTGATTGCCTTTATAAAAAAGAAGAAAAATGCCAAGTCATAAGTTGCGTATCGTCTATATGGGTACTCCCGATTTTGCTGTCCTGCCCTTGAAAAGAATTATAGAGGCTGGATTTCAGGTTGTCGGAGTCGTTACTAATCCTGATAAACCGGCCGGTAGAGGACAACAGCTTCAGGAATCCGCAGTTAAAAAATACGCCCGGGAAATCGGCCTGAAGATTCTGCAACCCGAGAAATTCAGGGATCCCGATTTTTTACAGGCGCTGGCAGAGCTAAAAGCCGATTTGCAATTAGTTGTGGCATTTAAGATGTTGCCCGAAGTGGTTTGGAATATGCCTCCCTTAGGGACGGTGAATCTGCATGCTTCTCTGCTGCCGGATTACCGGGGAGCGGCACCGATAAACCGGGCCGTAATGAATGGGGAAACCTGCTCCGGGGTGACGACTTTCCTTTTAAAGCAGGAGATAGATACCGGCAATATTATTTTTCAGGAAAAGGTGGAAATCGGCGAGGAGATGACCGCTGGAGAATTGCATGACGAACTGATGGAGAAAGGGGCGGACTTGTTGCTGAAAACCGTGCAGGCGATGGAGGCAGGGGACTATCCGTTGACCGACCAGTGTGGATTGCTGCGGGGGCGCGAAGCGGTACTCGCTCCGAAGATATTCAAAGAAGACATGAAAATCCGTTGGAACGGGAAACTGGAAACCATCTGTAACCATATCCGGGGCTTGTCGCCTTTTCCCGGGGCATGGACGGAATTACAGGCTGTCGGGAAGGATAGCGGAGTGTTGACACTTAAAATATTTAAAGCCGCCAGGATACGGCAGAGCCATAATCTGCCCGCGGGGGAAGTCCGTACCGATGGAAAAACCTTTTTTGATGTATATGTGGAGGGAGGTATCGTTCGTGTGCTGGAGTTGCAGTTGTCAGGAAAAAAAAGAATGCGGACGGAGGACTTTCTGAGGGGATTCCGGTTGGAAGACTATCGGTTAGTGTGGTAAAGCGAACGATAGTGCCGGAAATATGGATGCAAGTCGGATATTGGAAGCGGTAAACGAGAAGAAGGAGGAACTTTGGCAGGAAGTTTTCGGCTGCTATTACGCGGCTTTATGCTCTTATGCCGGGCGTTTGGTGCAGGACCCGGTCATTGCCGAAGATTTGGTGCAGGACATTTTGTTGTATGTTTGGAACGGAGAACGAAAATTTCTTCAGATAGACGAGCTGACCAATTACCTTTACCGGGCTGTTTATAATCGGTCGATGATGTGGTTACGCCGCGAAAAGTGTAAATCCAGGCATCTGAACCGGTTGATGCTGGAAAACGATCCGGAATCCGATGAAATGTTTATGGCGACTGTCCGTGAAGAGTTGCTCCGGCAATTGTATCTTTATATTGATGAATTGCCGTCCGAACAGCGTAAGGTCATCCGGCTGAGCATAGATGGATTGTCCGTCAATGAAATTGCCGAAAAGTTGGGCATATCCGTCAACACGGTAAAAACCCATAAAAAGCGTAGCTTTAAACAATTGCGCGGGAAAATGAGAGGGGACGCCAGCGTGTTCTGGTTGGCGTTTTTCTTGTCTTGAAAACTTAAATAATATCCCTCCTTATAAAATACCTTCTTTTTCAAAAAAAATCAGTTTTCTTGTCACCCTTTTTCATTTGTTATGCACAATAGGTATAAAAATGAAAAAATAATGGATAAAAGTGTTGAAAAAACGGTGACTTTATTTCGGAAATCCTATGCGGGAAGACTCACGGCAGATGAGCGGGCGGAGATGGTGCGTTTGTTGGAGGATGAAAATATGCGGCGGTTGTATGAGGAGGTGGGGGATGATGAGTACCTGATAGGAGAATTCCGGCGGTATGCCGGTTGGGAACCTGTACGGGGTTACCGGAAGTTCCGGAAGAACATGCGGCGGCAAAGCATCCGAAAGAATCTCATTCGTTTGTCGGTGGCGGCCAGTCTGCTCATGGCCTTAGGCGCCGTATGGCTGCTGGTGGAGCGGGACAGGCCGGAAGACTGCGTGAAAATGGCGGAAACCGTGGTGGAACCGGGTACCTGCCGGGCATTTCTGCAATTAAGCAGTGGTGAACGGATTGTTTTGGAAAAATCGGGACAACGGGATTTGCAGGAAACGGCCGGGAGTATCCGGATAGATTCGGGTAAAGTGGTTTATTCCGCCCCGGTGGCGTCGCAGCCGGAAAACGTGGTTTACAATACCTTGTCCGTACCCCATGGCGGAGAGTATCGTTTATTGCTTGCTGACGGCACTGCCGTGCATCTGAATGCCGGGTCGGAACTTCGCTATCCGGTGGCTTTTGCGGCGGCGGAAAGGAAAGTCTATCTGAAAGGCGAGGCCTGGTTTGAAGTGGCGAAAGATACGGGACGGCCGTTTTATGTGGAAACAGACGAGGTGAGTATCCGGGTGTATGGCACTGCTTTTAATGTGAATACCCATGGCCTCCGGGCAACGGAAACGGTATTGGTGGAGGGAGAAATCGGTATCTCCGGAAAGGGAAGTACCGGAGAGCGGCGGATGCGTCCGGGGCAGTTGGCCGCTTGCGACCATCATAGCGGGGAAATCACTTTCCGGGAAGTGGATATCCGGAAGTACACCGCCTGGAAAAACGGGGAATTTTGCTTTAACGACGACACCCTGGAGGAGATTCTCGAAGAGTTGGGACGCTGGTATGATGTAAAGGTAATTTTCCGGTCAGCCGGGAAAAAAGACATCCGGTTCTCGGGCCATCTGAAACGATATGAAAATATCCAAAAGATTCTCGGAGCCATTTCGGAATCCACAGGAATCGTTTTTCACATCAGCGATCGTATGATTATAGTGGAATAAAATAAGAGAAGTGTGGGGACACTTCCCTTATCCAGATAAGTTTGCAATAAAACGGATGACAGCCGTTTTGTTGCTATGTTTAATCTTCAATTACAAATTTATGAAAAAGAAATCAGAATGCCTCGGTATTTATCATTA
>NZ_LARL01000112.1:0-5103 GCF_000980295.1 Odoribacter sp. N54.MGS-14
CTTATTTTCTGCAAATTTACGCTCTTGGAACCATATAAACAACTGTACTACAATATTTTAATTTATAGAACTCCTCTTATTTGTACATCATCTCGTAGTATTTCTGATAATCTCCACTCGTCACATTATCCAACCACTCCTGATTTTCCAAATACCATTTCACAGTCTTTTCAATACCTTCTTCAAATTGCAGCGAAGGTTCCCAGCCCAATTCATTTTTCAATTTTGTTGAATCGATAGCATAGCGCAGATCGTGCCCGGCCCGGTCTGTCACATAAGTGATCAAATGATCGGAAGCCCCTTCGGGACGCCCCAGCAAACGGTCCGTCACCTTGATCAGTACTTTGATCAGATCGATATTCTTCCATTCGTTAAAACCGCCGATATTATAGGTATCCCCGACTTTCCCTTTATGAAAAATCAAATCGATAGCCCGTGCATGATCTTCGACAAACAACCAATCCCGGACATTTTCTCCTTTTCCATACACCGGGAGCGGCTTATTATGACGAATATTATTAATAAACAAAGGAATCAATTTTTCGGGAAACTGATAAGAACCGTAGTTATTCGAACAATTCGAGATCTTTACCGGCAAACCGTAAGTATCGTGATAAGCCCGGACAAAATGATCCGACGAAGCTTTAGAAGCCGAATAAGGAGAATGCGGATCGTACTTGGTCTTTTCGGTAAACAGTTCCTTACCGGGTTGCAAAGCACCGTACACCTCGTCGGTCGAAACATGGTAAAACAACTTATCGTCAAAATGGCCCTCCCAGGCTAATTTAGCAGCCTGCAACATACTCAACGTTCCCATCACATTGGTCTGAGCGAAAGAAAACGGATCTTTGATCGAACGATCTACATGACTTTCGGCAGCCAAATGAATAACGCCATCGACCTGATACTTTTCAAAAATAGCCTGTATGGCCGGAAAATCACAAATATCGGCTTTCTCGAACACATAATTCGGTTTCTTTTCAATATCTTTCAGATTAGCCAGATTCCCGGCATAAGTCAACTTATCCAGATTTATAATCCGATATGCCGGATATTTATTTACCATCAACCGTACTAAATGTGAACCGATAAAACCGGCACCTCCGGTAATTAAAATATTTTTCATAACTTTATATTTTTTCCTTTCTCTGTTCCCCACTTATTTCCCCCATCATCCTCCTCAGCGCCTCTTGCCACTCCGGCACTTCGACTCCAAAGGTATGCTTTATTTTAGTTTTATCCAATACCGAATAAGCCGGCCGATGTGTTTTAGTCGGATATTCGGCTGTAGTCACCGGATTTACCCGGCAGTTCAAACCGCTCAGCCGTACGATTTCAACTGCGAAATCATACCACGAACAGACTCCGGCATTACTGTAATGATAAATCCCTTCATGTTCTACCCGATCATCGTTAGCCATAATTTTGACAATCGCTTTGGCCAGATCTTCTGCATAAGTAGGAGTACCGATCTGATCGTTTACCACATTGATCTCCGGCCGCTCTTCTGCCAGGCGCAAAATGGTTTTCACAAAATTATGCCCGAAGGCGGAGTAAAGCCAGGCGGTACGAATAATAATATAAAAACAACCGGAACGGATGATCGCCTCTTCTCCGGCCAATTTGGTCTTACCGTACACACTGACCGGACAAGTCTTTATTTTCTCTGTATAAGGTGTCGTTGCTGTACCGTCGAATACATAATCCGTAGAGATATGAATCAGCAGACAATCTTCCTTTTGTGCCGCCTTCGCCAAATTTGCTACGGCTTGGGTATTGATTTCAGCAGCTGGCCCGGGTTCGTCTTCAGCCCGGTCTACAGCCGTATAAGCCGCACAGTTGATAATCGTATCCACTTCATGTACCTGGATAAACTTTTCGATCGCCGTATAATCGGTAATATCCAATTCGGCAACATCTGTAAAAAACACTTCATCCAAAGGGGAAAAACCGATCTTTCTCAACTCCGAACCCAATTGTCCGTTAGCCCCTGTAATCAATATATTCGCCATAAATTATAAATTAAATATACATTTCCCAGTACCAGCGGCTACAACAGAGACTCACACTCCCGCAACCACTGAAACCTTTACAACTATTAAAAGTCTCCCAATTTCTCCATTCTCCGTTCCCCTAACCTACCCCTCAAAAACAAACGCCTCCTCCAATCTCTTATGCATTCTGTCCTTTGCCGAGAGAATCATTTCTGCTTCAGGAATTTTCCAATCGATCCCCAGCGCCGGATCATCGAACTGAATCCCACTCTCATACTGCGGAGCATAATAATTGTCACATTTATATTGAAAAATCGCCTGTGGACTCAACACAGCGAACCCATGTGCAAATCCTTTAGGAATAAAAAACTGTCGTTTATTTTCACCAGACAAGACTACGGCCACATGTTTTCCAAAAGTAGCCGAATTTTTCCGTAGATCCACGACAACATCCAGTACTTCACCTTCCACCACACGGACTAATTTCGCCTGAGTGTAAGGAGGCAACTGGTAGTGTAAACCTCTTACCACCCCATACGACGATTTAGACTCATTATCCTGGACGAATGTAACCTCAGCCACTTGCTCATTAAATTCACGCTGGGAAAAACTCTCGAAAAAATAGCCACGCTCGTCACCGAAAACCCGGGGTTCCAGGATAACGACATCCGATATACTTGTTTTAATCACCTTCATAACCACTATTTTAATTCTTGCTAACAGCATTTATCGAAGTAACTTCAATAAATATTGCCCATACTGATTTTTTGCCATCGGAACAGCCAAATCCCTCAATTTTCGGGCATCGATCCATCCTTTTTTATAGGCAATTTCTTCGGGACAAGCAATTTTCAAGCCCTGTCTTTTTTCGATCACTTCTACAAAGGTCGAAGCTTCGGATAAAGAATCGTGGGTACCGGTATCCAGCCACGCAAAACCTCGTCCCAACAACTGTACTTTCAATTCCTCGTCTCGCAAAAAGGTCTGATTGACGGTCGTAATTTCCAGTTCTCCTCTGGCCGAAGGTTTTATTCCGGAAGCCACCCCGACTACTTTATTCGGATAAAAATACAATCCGACTACGGCATAATTCGATTTCGGCTGCACAGGCTTTTCCTCTATACTCAATACATTTCCCTTCTCATCGAATTCCGCCACCCCATATCGTTGCGGATCATTGACGTAATAACCGAAAACCGTGGCTTTCTTCTCCTCCTCGGCATTTCTCACCGCTTCCTGCAACATATGTGAAAAGCTCTGTCCATAAAAAATATTATCTCCCAAAACCAGACAAACCGAATCACTGCCGATAAATTCGCGGCCGATAATAAAAGCCTGAGCCAATCCATCCGGACTCGGTTGTTCCGCATAAGTAAACTTCACTCCATAATCCTCTCCTTCTCCCAAAAGACGACGAAAACCGGGCAAGTCCTGAGGAGTTGAAATCACCAATATCTCCCTTATCCCGGCCAGCATCAAAACAGACAACGGATAATAAATCATGGGCTTATCATAAATGGGCAACAACTGTTTAGAAACCCCCTTGGTAACAGGATACAAACGTGTTCCGGACCCTCCGGCTAATATTATACCTTTCATGATCTCATTTTTTATAAATAAAAACTAAAAAACCCGGAATCATCTCCGGGCGAATACCGATTCTCTGCAATCGTTTATTTCGCAGCTTTCTGAGCTAACTTTCTCTTTGCCAACCGGTCGACAATATAGAACATAACAGCGAACAGAACGATATCTCCGCCGACCAATATTTCATTTCTCCAGTCTCTTCCGATATATGCGAATGCCATAAACAACAGGTTCAAACCTAAAATAGTAAAGGTAGCTTTTTTATGCACACCGTTATATATGGTCAATAATTTATGATGCAAATGCCGTTTATCGGGCGCAAAAGGAGATTTTCCTCTCATCCAGCGGGAAGCGAACAACCGCAACGTATCTATCACCGGAATAGCCAATACGCTGAACACCACTCCGGGCGCTGCTTCTACCGCACAAATACCTTTCAGATTGATATCCGTTTCACAAAATCTAATCGCCATCACTCCAAGCAAAAATCCAACCATCAAAGCACCGGAATCCCCCATAAACATCTTGGAACGCTTTCCGAACAAATTAATCAAAAAGAAAGGGATAAGGGCAGCAGTCAACACCCCGCACATCAAAGCATACTCGATATGGTCACAATAATAAAACCAAATACCGAAAAAAATACAATCGATCATGGCCATTCCCGAACACAAACCATCGATTCCATCGATCAGATTGATCGCATTGATTAATCCGACCAAACCCACAAAAGTCAATGGGATACCCACCCACGGGCTGATCTCGTAGAAGCTGAGAAAACCATGCAGATTAGTCAGATAAAACCCTCCTCCCACAATCAATACCAAAACCCCCAACATCTCTCCTTTGACTTTTTTACGAGGAGATATCTCCAGCAAATCGTCATAAATACCCACCAGAAAGATTAAAATAGCCCCTAATAAAACATACTGGAATTCCGGCCGGCTATCGAATCTGACAAACAGTAAAAATGAACACAAAAAAGCTAAAAAAACAACAATTCCCCCAATATTCGGAACACACCCGGTATGTGAAGAACGTTTATTCGGTTTATCCACAAAATTCTTCAGTATGGCCATCTTGAACACCGGCACACGAATATTCCAGCCGATCAACAAAGCCAATATCATCGATAGCACCAATCTCCAATTATCTGACAATAAACTTAGCATCTCTCTATTTTACAACTAATATACAATATCCAATCAATCTTTGCAAAAATACATACTTTTATAAAACTACCGCGTTTTTATTCTTTAAAAAAGTCATAAATCTGCCCCTCACCCAACAACTCACTGAATAGCAATATAAAATGCAAATGTTAATTTTCACAAATTCTATATTTATGTATGATTTGATTTAAAAATCCAGCGAATAATCTATAAAAAAAATGGAGTTTCATCCCAAGTCATGAAACTCCACTCAATTTAGCTCTTAAATAAATGTTACATCTTCTGATCCAGGTTTTTCCCTTTCTCCATATGTTCAAAATTGGGGATAAATGCTTTCATCGTTCCGACAA